>VAWR01000100.1:26225-30546 GCA_005885245.1 Actinomycetota bacterium
CGCCGACTCGCAATCCGGCTACACGGCCGCCAGTCGCGAGATCCTGGCTCAGCTCGACCTCGACCGCATCTACCGTGGCTACGGCTTCCCGAACGACATGCTCGTGCACCTGAACGTCTGGAACGCACGCGTGCGCGACATCCCTTCGCGTCCGGTCTACGGCGTCGGCGAGCGTTCCGGAATCAAGATCCGGAAGGTCGTGCCGCGGATCTCCTGGCTCCTGCTCAAGGGCTTCTTCTGGCGCATGCGGGAGAAGTACGTGATCCGCGACTTCCACCCGCTCGTCTTCTTCTATGCCCTCGGTTTCCTGATGACCTTGCTCGGGCTCGGCCTCGGGATCGCCGAGGTCGTCCTGAGGATCATGGGCAATGCCGTCTCCGTCGGGACGGTCGTGCTCGTTGCGCTGCTGCTGATCTTCGGCTCGCAGTTCACGCTCTTCGCGATGTGGTTCGACATGGAGTCGAACAAGGACCTGCGTTAGGGAAGTTCGACGACCATGCCCTCGTGCGCGAGCATCGGCGAGGGCCCCCGATTTCGCATCGCCAGCTCGCGCGCGCGGTCTTCGAGCTGTTCGAGCAAGCCGTCGCTGTGATGGGGCTCGTGATGAAAGAGCACGAGTCGTCCAGCGCCAACCGCCCGCGTGAACGCGACCGCGTCAGCCACGCTCGAGTGGCCCCAGCCGATCCGCTCCTCGTATTCATCCTCGAAGTACTGCGCGTCGTGGACGAGCGCGTCGACGCCTGCGGCGAGCGACGCGCCGGAGATCCAGTCCGTCGACCTGTCGGCGATCGCGCCTGCGAGCGCAGGCTCGTGGTCGGGGATGTAGGCAAAGCTTGCGCTTGCGGTCTCGATCCGATACCCGACGGTCGGGCCCGGATGAAGCACGAAGTCCGTTGCCAGAAACGTACGGTCGATCGTCCACGGCTCGCGCGGGACATCGTGAAACGTGACCGCGGCGGGGACGTCCCTGAGCTCCACCGGGAAGAGCGGCGGCGAGAAGGCGCGGGCGATGCGTTCCTGGAGGCTCAGCTGATGGGACGGAGGTCCCCAGATGTCCAGCTCGACGCGCTCGTCCCAGAGCGGCGCGAAGAAACGCAAGCCTTCCAGATGGTCGAGGTGCAGATGCGTCAGACAAAGATGGATCCGTCGCTCCCCGCGCTCCAGGAGGTCGAGGCCCAGTCCTCGGATCCCCGTCCCGGCATCGAGCACGAAGGTCGTGCCGTCGTCGGCCGAGACCTCGACGCAGGACGTGTTCCCGCCGTAGGTGACGGTGTCCGGGCCGGGAGTCGGCACCGAGCCGCGGCAGCCCCAGATCTTGACGCGCACGGCCGCCCGCCCGACCTTACTCGCGCCAGAAGATCGCGACGATCCCCACGAATTCGTCCGCGTGTGCGAAGAGCGGGAAGGCGGTCACGGAGACCAAACGCTCGGCCCCGTCCACACTCGTGATTCGATAGCGCTCGTGCGCGGCACGTCGCTGATCGAGGGCAATCCGAGCCGGCCTCCGCTCGGCAGGGACCGGCTCAGAGTCGACGGTGCGAGGCGCGAACGTCGCCGTCCATTCGTCGAGCGGTATCTCACCCGCCTCGGCGAACGGTCGGCCGACGACTGCCTCCGCCGCCTCGTTGTAGAAGACGAGCGTGCCCTGGTCGTCCGCGATCAGTGTCGGCGTCGCGAGGTTCGACGCGAACTCGCGGGCGAGGATCAGAACGAGGTGCTTGTACCGTCGTTTCTCCACTAGCGGAACCGTACGCGGAACGGGCGGCCGGCCCGGAAGTTCGGCGGCGGTAATGGGGTGTAAGGGCCTCGTAAAGCCTGCGGCCCCTGGCCGAGAGCGCCGGTAGCATCCCGCCGATGCCTACGGCCGTCGTCACCGGTGGGGCCGGCTTCCTCGGCTCTCACCTCTGCGATCACCTCGTATCCAAGGGCTATCGCGTCATCTGCGTGGACAACCTGGACACCGGCTCGCTGCAGAACGTGGAGCACCTCCGCGGCGACGAGTTCCTCTTCATCAACCAGGACGTGACGCTGCATCTCGAGCTCGGCGAGCCGGTTGACGTCGTCTTCCATCTGGCGGCGCTGGCCAGTCCGATCGACTACCTGCGCATGCCGCTGCACTCACTCAAAGTGGGCTCGTACGGGACGCACAACGCGCTCGGGCTCGCCAAGTTCAAGCGCGCACGTTTTCTCCTCGCCTCGACGAGCGAGGTCTACGGGGACCCACAGGTGCATCCGCAGCCGGAGACCTACTGGGGAAACGTCAATCCCATCGGCCCGCGGGGCGTCTACGACGAGGCCAAGCGCTACTCCGAGGCGATGGCCATGGCCTACCACGGACAGCAGGGCGTGGACACGTCGATTGCGCGAATTTTCAACACCTACGGGCCCCGCATGCGCCCCGGCGACGGGCGTGCGGTACCCACGTTTGTGCGCCAGGCCCTCGAGGGCAAGCCCTTGACTGTGTTCGGTGACGGCAGCCAGACCCGTAGCTTCTGCTACGTCGACGATCTGATCCGCGGACTCGTCTCGCTCGCCGAGTCGGGTGAGCACCTGCCCGTGAATCTCGGCAACCCGGCGGAGTTCACGCTCAACGAGCTCGCCGAGACCGTGATCCGCGTCACCGGGTCGAAGAGCGAGATCGTGTACGAGGCGCTGCCCGTCGACGATCCGCAGGTCCGGCAGCCGGACATCACACGCGCGCGCCAGCTGCTCAGCTGGGAGCCGGAGATCCAGCTCGAGGAAGGCCTGCGGCGCATGCTCCCCAGCTTCGGACGGGAGCCGATCGTTGCATAGACGTTTCGGGGTCTTCGCGGCGATCGTCCTCGTCGCTGCCGGTCTTGCCGTGCCTGCGGCGCAGGCCCAGCGTCATCTGCTCGTCGGCATCCAGGACGACGCGATGACCCTCCGCGGCAACCCGACCTTCACGTTCTCCACGCTGAAGCAGCTCCGCACACAGATCGTTCGCATCAATCTGAACTGGCCCGATGTCGCGGACAAGCGTCCGGCGCATGCTCAGGATCCCGCCGATCCAGCCTATGACTGGCGTATCTACGACCGCGCGATCAAGTACGCGTCCCAGTACGGGATCCAGGTCTTGCTCACGATCCTGTTCACGCCCTCGTGGGCGAACGGCGGCGGTGCACGCAATGTTCCCCCGAGCAACTTCACCGATCTTCGCAACTTCGCCTATGCGGCGGCGACGCGGTACAGCGGCCACTACATCCCGAACACCGACCAGCCGGACGAGCTCTATCTGCCTGCCGTGAAGTACTGGCTCGCCTGGAACGAGCCGAACAACCCGAACTGGCTCAAGCAGACGACGGGCGGGAGCTTCACGAGCCCCCGCGCCTACGCGCGCATCTGCACCGCGATCTGGCAGGGAGTGCACTTCACCAATTTCGCGGGCGAGAAGGTCGGCTGCGGCGCAACGGGCCCGCGCGGCAACAACGCCCCGCGGACGAGTCGTCCTTCGATCTCGCCGATCGCGTTCATGAAGCTGGCTCGCAAGGCTGGGCTCCGCAACCTCGACGCGTACGCCCACCATCCGTACTACGGGAAGCCGAGCGAGACGCCCGCCTCGAAGCCGGGTGGATCGGCGGTGACTCTCGGGAACATCAACACGCTCATCTCGGCCGTGAACAAGCTCTGGGGCAAGAAGCGGATCTGGATCACCGAGTACGCATGGCAGACGCCTCCGGATCGCATCTTCGGCGTTTCGTTCGCGCGGCAGGCGGCCTACGTGCGCCAGTCGTACGCCATCGCGCGCGCGAATCCGCGCATCGACATGATGGTCTGGTTCATGTTGCGGGACGACACGAACACGGGCATCGGCTGGCAATCCGGGTTCCTGACGGCGAAGGGCAAGAAGAAACCGTCCTTCAGCGTGTTCGCACGCTTGCCGCACTAAGCGTGGGGAAACCCATCCCCGCGAGCCCCCTCCTTCTTGGCTCGGCAAGGCGTTTTGGAACGAGCGCTTCGGCGTGAGCGCGGTCACGCCTACGCGCGCCGAGGTTTGCGTGCCCTAGAGCGGCCCTCGCCTATTCGGGCCGGGTCCGCTTCCAGTAAGGAGCGATACAGGCGATCGATGTCGTCTACTAGACGCTCGACGGCGTAGCGCGGCAGAACCCGGTCGCGGCCCTGCTTGCCCATGCGCTCTCGGAGGGCCGGGTCGCGCGCGAGCTGTCCGAGGCGTTCGGCCAGCTCGTCGGTCGCACCCGGCTCGACGAGGAATCCCTCCTCGCCGTCCCTGACGACATCCGGAATGCCGCCGACGCGTGTCGCGACGACCGGGCGGCCGGCACCCAGCGCCTCGATCACGCTG
>VAWR01000101.1 GCA_005885245.1 Actinomycetota bacterium
AGCGTGGCGAACGTCTTCGCGGCGACGCCAGGGTGGCTCTTCATTCCCGCGCCCACGAGGGAGACCTTGCCCAAGTCGTCTCGCGCGGACCACGTCACGCCGAGCGAATCGAGTGCGCGCTCGGCGTCCGGCCGGTCCTCGACCGGTGCCGAGAAGACGATCTCCTCGCCGGTCTGCACGATCGTGTCGACGTTGATGCTCGCCTCCGCGAGCGCGCCGAAGAGCCGGGCCGGCTTCGTTCCTTCCACCCGGTACACGGTTTCCTCGCGCTGGTGCACGACTCCGGAGATCAGCGCCTTCTCGAGCATCGTCTCGTCCTCCTCGCGGATCCACGTCCCTTTCGCATCGTTGAACGTCGAGCGGACGTGGAGCCTCACATTGTGGCTGCGGGCCACCTCGATTGAGCGGGTTGCCATCACGCGGGCGCCAGACGAGGCCATCTCCAGCATCTCTTCGAAGCTCAGGACCTCAAGCCTTCGTGCTTTCGGGACGAGGCCGGGATCCGCGGTGTAGACGCCGTCGACGTCGGTGTAGACCTCGCAGACGCTCGCGCCGAGGGCGGCCGCGAGTGCGACGGCGGTCGTGTCGGATCCACCACGGCCGAGCGTGGTCACGTCCAGCGAGTCGGCTGAGATTCCCTGGAACCCGGCGACGAGCACGATGCGGTCCTGGTCGAGCGCCTCGTGGATTCGCCTTGCGCGGACGTCGACGATCTTGGCCTTGCCGTGGACAGTGTCCGTGACGATGCCGGCCTGGGAGCCGGTCAGCGAGATCGCCTCGTGGCCGAGGTCGTGGATCGCCATCGCGGCAAGCGCACAGGAGATCCGCTCGCCGACCGAGATGAGCATGTCGAGCTCGCGCGGCACCGGCCGCGGCGAGATCTGGCGCGCGAGGTCGAGCAGCTCGTCGGTCGTGCTCCCCATCGCGGAGAGGACCGCGACGACTCGCGAGCCGCCCTCGCGTGCGGCCACCAGCCGGCGCGCGACGTTCTTGAGCTTCTCCGAGTCGGCGACCGACGTCCCACCGAACTTCATCACGACGGTGCCGAGTCGCGGCTTCGAGTCGTCCCGCTCGACCGCAGGAACTGCCTCGTAGTCGGTGGTCGCCACGCGGACAGTGTAGGCACCGGCACACTTGGCCCTATGCGTGCGATGGTCCTGGAGGAAGCCCGTCGGCCGCTCCGCGCGGCAGACCTTCCAGAACCGAAGCCACGCGACGGCGAGCTGCTCCTGCGCGTGCTCGCCTGCGCCGTCTGCCGGACCGATCTGCACATCCTGGACGGGGAGCTCGACCGGCCGAAGTTGCCCCTCGTCCTGGGCCACCAGATCGTCGCCGACGTGGTCGGCGAGGAGCGCCGCGTCGGCGTTCCCTGGCTCGGCTGGACGGACGAGAAGTGCCGCTACTGCCTCGCCGGACTCGAGAACCTGTGTGAGCACGTGCAGTTCACGGGGTACGACCGTGACGGCGGTTATGCGGAGCTTGCCGTTGCCGACGAGCGCTACTGCCTGGAGCTGCCGGCGCAGTATCCGGCAGAGGGAGCCGCGCCGCTGCTCTGCGCGGGGCTCATCGGCTATCGCGCGCTTCGGTTTGCCGGCGACGCGGAAGCGCTCGGCCTCTACGGCTTTGGCTCCTCGGCTCACATCATCGCGCAGGTCGCTCGCCACGAGGGGCGGCGCGTCTTCGCGTTCACGCGTCCAGGGGACGAGGAGGGCCAGACGTTCGCGCGTTCCCTCGGCGTGGAGTGGGCGGGAGGTTCGGACGAGGCGCCGCCCGAAGAGCTCGACGCGGCGATCATCTTCGCTCCAGTCGGCGCGCTCGTGCCGGTCGCGTTGAGAGCGGTCCGCAAGGCTGGGGAGGTCGTCTGCGCAGGCATCCACATGAGCGACATCCCGTCTTTCCCGTACGAGTTGCTCTGGGGGGAGCGCGTCGTGCGGTCCGTGGCGAATCTGACGCGCCGCGACGGCGAGGAGTTCCTCGCGCTTGCGCCGCAGGTCCCCGTCCGCACCGAGGTGGAGACGTTTCGGCTCGAGGACGCCAACGAGGCGCTCGAGCGGCTTCGCCGTGGCGAGATCCACGGCTCCGCGGTGCTGCGGCCCTAGGTCATCTCGCGCCGGCCCACGAGCGCGCGTCCGAGGGTGACTTCGTCCGCGTACTCGAGATCGCCGCCGACAGGAAGGCCGCTGGCGAGTCGTGTCACGCGCACGCGTCCTCGCAGTCGGTCCGCCAGGTAGGCAGCGGTCGCCTCGCCGGTCATGTTCGGATTGGTCGCAAGCACGACCTCCTGTACGCCGTTTCGCTCGACGCGCCCGAGCAACTCGTCGATCCTCAGGTGCTCCGGCTCGACGCCGTCGAGCGGCGAGAGCGCGCCCCCGAGGACGTGGTACAGGCCGCGGAACTCGCTCGTCCGCTCGACCGAGATGAGGTCGACCGGCTGCTCGACCACGCAGATCATCGTGTGATCGCGGCGAGCGTCGCGGCAGATCGAACAGACTTCCTCCTCGGTCAGGTTCCCGCACTCGTTGCAGAAGCGCACACGCTCCTTGACGTCCTCGATCGCCGCGGAGAGCGCAAGCGCCTCGTCCTTCGGTCGCTGCAGGAGGTGGAAGGCGAGCCGGTGGGCCGTTCGCGTACCCACGCCGGGCAGGCGCGAGAGCTGGGCGACGAGGTTTTCCACAGCGGGGCTGAGCACCTGCCCTATTGTGCCGACATGCCCCGGATTGCCGAGGTTGCGCTCTTCACAGAGGACGTCTCCGGACTGGCCGCCTTCTACGAGCGATTACTCGGTCGTCCGCCGGACTCCAAGTCCGAATCCCACGCGAGCTTCGAGCTCCACGGCACGACATTGTTCATCCACGTCGCCGGGCCGGACGGGGCCGAGGGTTCGCCGAACGAGGACCACGTCGCGTTCGCGCTGGATCAGGACAAAGCGGCCGAGCGTGCGCGCGAAGGGGGAGTCCAGGTGGTCGGCCCAAGGGACTTCTACTGGGGACGCGCCGCGTATCTACGAGATCCGGATGGGCGCGCTGTGGAGCTTCAGGCCGACAGCTGACGCAGGCGATCCGCAAGGTGCGGGTCCTCTGCGAGCAGCCGCTCGATCTCCGGCCGCGCAATCGCCAGGCAGCGGACGTCGGTCTCGGCTCGGACGCGGGCTGTGCGGGACACGTCCTCGCCGAGTAGGGCGCGTTCTCCGAAGACGTCGCCTGGACCGAGCCGTCGGTGCCCCTCGGGTGCCTCGACGAGCGCCTCGCCTTCTTCCAGCACAAGTAGCCCGGAGCCCGGTCTCCCGCGTTCGATCAGCGCCTGGCCCGCGGGCGCCTGGAACTCACTTGTCGCGGCGGCGAGCTTTTCGAGCTGCTCATCGTCCAGGTCCGCGAAGAGCGGCGCTGCCCGCAGTCGATCGCGCACCTATTCACCTAGGCCCGGAAGGCCGAGTCCGCCGAGCGCACCGCCCGCGAGCCCGCCGAGCTTCGATTCCATCAGGCTCTGTGCCGACCGGACCGCTTCGTTCACCGCCGCGAGGATCATGTCCTCGAGCATCTCCGGATCGTTCGGGTCGATGGCCTTCGGATCGATCTTGATCTGCTTGATCTCACCGGCGCCGTTCGCGACGACGGTGATCATCCCGCCACCCGCCGTCGCCTCGACTGTCTCCTTCGCGAGCTCGTCCTGCGCCTGCTGCATCTGCTCCTGCATCTGGCCCACCTGTTGCATGAGCTTGTTCATGTCCATGCCCATTGGCTCAATCCTCTCGTTCGCGCGCGTCCAGGGTCTCTTTGACCAGCTCGAGGATCTTCTCCTCGCCCGGCGGTTCGTCGTCTGCTTCCGAGTCGTCGGCCCGAGCCTCGCCTTCGGCGAACGCGAGGCCGAGATGGCGGCCGGTCACCTCGTACAGGGCTTCGGCAAGCAGCGTGGCGTTCTTGGGCTCTTCGGCGAGTTGCCGGTGGAACGCAGCGCTTGCGGGAAACTCGACGGTCAGAGTGTCGTCGGCCAGCCCGGCGGGATGCGCCTCCCGCAGCACGGACGCGGCCGGAATCGAGCGTTCCTCGACCGCCGGCACGATCGTGCGCTGCCAAGCCTCCTGCAGTTGCTCGAGCTCGAGGGAGGGAGGAGCCGGTGCTGCGACGCTCTCGTCACGTTGTCGTGGCGTATCCGTATCGGTGCCTGGCACCGGTACGGGGCTCGCAGGAACATGGCCCCGGCTCTCGAGCTGCTCGAGCCGGTAGGAGATCGACTCGCGGGAGAGGTCTGCGCCCGGACGCGTCACCTTCACCAGTGCGAGCTCGAGCGGCAAGCGTGGATCGCCGCCTTGCCGCATGTCCTCCACCGCAACCGCCAGCAGGTCGACGAGCCGGATGACGGTCGCCTCGCCGACCTGGTTCGCCTGTGCGCGTAGGCGGTCACGCGTCTCTTCCGTGACCGGCAGCGAATCCGGCACTTCGCCCATGTGCTGGACGAGCATCAAGTGACGCAGGTGCTCCAGGAGGTCGACCACGAGCCGGCCGAGATCCTGTCCCTGCTCCGACAGCTCTTCGACGAACGTGAGCGCACCGGCCGTGTCGCGATCGACGACGAGGTCGCAGAGTCGGAAGAGCGCCTCCTCCTCCACGGCGCCGAGAAGCTGCAGGACCGACTGCACCGTGATCTGCTTCTCCGTCGCCGATGCGAGCTGGTCGAGCGTCGAGACCGCATCGCGGAACGAGCCGCGCGCGCCTCGCGCAATCAACGCGAGCGCCTGGTCGGGAACGTTGATCTCCTCCCCGTCGGCGACACGCCGCAGCAGGCGAACGAGCTCCGGCAGTCGGGGCCGCTGGAAGACAAAGGTCTGGCAACGCGAGCGCACCGTCGGCAGAACCTTCGAGAGGTCGGTCGTGCAGAAGACGAAGACGAGGTGCGGCGGCGGCTCCTCGATCAACTTCAGGAGCGCATTCCAGGCGGCATCCGTCAGCTGGTGCGCCTCATCGAGGATGTACACCTTGTAGCGGCCTTCCGCCGGCTGCAGGACGACGCGCTCGCGGATCTCGCGGATGTCGTCGATGCCGCGCTGCGAGGCTGCATCCATCTCGATCACGTCGAGCGACGTGCCGTTCGCGATCGTCACGCAGGGGTTGCAGACCTTGTCCGGTGTCGGCGTCGGGCCCTGTACGCAGTTGAGGCCTTTCGCGAGGATTCGCGCGAGCGAGGTCTTGCCGGTCCCGCGGGGACCGGCGAAGAGGTAGGCCTGGCGCACCTGCTCGGAGGAGATGGCGTTCTTCAGCGTTCGGACGATCGCCTCTTGCCCCACGACCTCGTCGAAGTCCTGGGGGCGGTACTTCCGGTAGAGCGCGGCCACTCGGGCGATCTTAGCCGGGCTAGATCGAGCCGGAGAACGTGTCGCAAACGGCCGGTTTCCCCTTCTCGTAGCCCTGGGAGAACCAGCGCCGACGCTGCTCGGACGAGCCGTGCGTCCACGTCTCGGGATTTACCTGGCCCTGCGTTTGCTGCTGGATCCGGTCGTCGCCGATCGCCGCGGCGGCGTCGAGTCCGTCGTTGACGTCGGCCTGAGTCAGCTGCTCGACGAGCCCGGTCTCGACGGCGTGGGAGGCCCAGACGCCTGCGTAACAGTCCGCCTGGAGCTCGGAGCGCACAGACAGGCTTTCCGGCCCTGGCTGGTTCCCCCTGATCTTGTCTAGCACGCCGAGCTGGTCCTGCACGTGGTGGCCGTATTCGTGCGCGATCACGTAGGCCTGGACGAACGGGCTGCTGCCGACGCCGAAGCGCGATTGCAGCTCGTCGAAGAAGCCGAGATCGATGTACACGAGGTGGTCGCGCGGGCAGTAGAACGGGCCGACCTGCGAGTCCGCAGTTCCGCAGCCGGTGGCGGTCTGGCCGGTGAAGAAGACCGTGTCGACATACTGGTACTGCCTGTTGCTGCGCTGGAAGACGCCGTCCCAGAACTTCTGGACGCTGTTGACCACCGCGACGATGCGGCAGTCCTCCCTGGTATTGGCGTCCTGGCCGGTTTTGCACTGTGTATCGATATCGGCCGGTGTGGCTCCTTGGCCGACCTGCTGGTTGTCGAGCGGCGCAAGTTGCCCGAGCCCGCCTCCTCCGTTCGAGAGGAGCGTGATCAGCAGGTAGATGACGAGTCCAACGACGCCGAGCCCACCGCCGCCGACGGCGATCCCGCCCGGGCCGACGCCTCGGCCGCGAGCATCGGTGACCTGCCCCGGATCGAGGGGCGCATCGCGGCGAAAGCGCATTTGCGCCCTCTCTTGCCTCAGGCGGCCGACGGCAAACGCAGCCCGATTAGAGGTGGATTAGGTCGCCCTCGCGGCCGCGGGTAGCTCCGTGCGGCCGTGCCGGATTTCGGCCGAGCCGTTGGTACCATCGCGGTGCCGCGGCGGTGGAGGTGTGTGAACTGCGTCAGGGCCGGGAGGCAGCAGCGCTAAGCATTTCCTTCAGGCGCCGCGGTTTTCTCCCGGGCGCATAGCTCAGCGGGAGAGCGCCCGCTTCACACGCGGGAGGTCCCTGGTTCGATCCCAGGTGCGCCCATAACTGACATTGCGCAAACCATGACCGTCGCCTACTGGGTTGGCACCGCGACGACTTGCACCAGGCCGTCGAGCTCTCGGAAGTCGTCCGGGTTGCGCGTGTACAGCGGAAACCCGGCGGCGAGAGCCGTGGCCGCAATAAGCAGATCGAAGGCGCGCGGGCCACGCGCCTTGCGTCCCGCGGCGGCGACCGCGGCGTAGACGCGGCCATACGCGCGCGCGACTGGACCGTCGATCGGCAGGGGCTCGAACGTAGCCTCTGTTCGTTGAAGCCTGTCCTGACGGCGCGCGCGCTCCACCGCGTCGGCGGTCGCGTGAGGTCCTGCCGCAAGCTCGGCCAGCGTCACCGCCGAGATGGCCATCTCGGACGGCAGGACAGTCGGATCGATCCGCTCGAGGTCGATGACCACGGAGGTATCGATGACTCCGCGTCTGTGGCGCGGCTCAGCCACGCGGAGTCGACTGCTGGTCGAGAAGCGCATCGACGTCGTCGCGGAACCGCCTTCCGTCGATGGCGGGCGCGCCGTTGAAAATGGCGATTGCGGCCTCCGCTGCCACGAGTTGGCGCTGTCGCAGCGGCGTCAGCTCTCCGACCGGCACGCCGTTGCGAGTTACGACGAACGTCTCCCCGCGGTCGAGCGCGCGCATGATCTCGCCGCTCTCGTTCCGGAGCTCGCGCTGTGTGATCTTCCGGGGCATGCGCCAATCGTAGCACACGTGCTACGCAGCTCAGATCCGCCCTCCAATGCTCAGCAGCGTGCCGACGGCGACGCAGAGATGACTTGCGCAAAGCCCGGGTCCGCCCATCTCCTCTCCTTCCTGCCGTAACGGGTGAGATGAACGGCCGGCGTGGCACGAGCAAAGACCGAGTCGCCACAATGGCTCGTGTTGAGAGACGTCTACGAGCTGATTCGCACGGCCACGCTCGCGAGGCAGCAGGTTGTGGCGACCTACAAGGGCCACCGCCGTGAGCTCTGCCCGCACGTGCTCGGTATGAAGGAGGGGCGTCGGCAGGCGCTCTTCTTCCAGTTCGGCGGCGGTAGCACCTCGTCGCTACCGCCCGGGGGCGAGTGGCGCTGCATCCCCGTCGACGGGCTCGAGGATGTCGTCGTCCGGGATGGGCCGTGGCACACGGGCAGCGGCCACCACTACCCCGAGACGTGCGTGGACACGATCGACATCGAGGCACCGCGCGATTCCTACCGCGGCTACTAGCCCCGGCATACGCACTATGACACTGTCGCCGGGTGTTGCGGTCGATGACTTCCTCATCGGGCTGGCGCTACGCGAGTCTGATCGGCTTGGCGGACAACACCGCGTGGTTTGCGCACTGACAAGTTCCGCCCACCTCACCGGTCGAAATTCATCGTTCGAAGGCCGGCGGGAGCGATTTGCTCACACCCGGATGTGGAACGTGCGCCGCACCCTTCCTCCTCCCGGTCCATACGACAGCTCGACCACCGCCGTCACCCGACCTCGCACCCGCCCCGTGTAGCGCGCCTGCACGACGCCGCTCGTGCGCGCTAGAAGCTCGCGGGCCGCGGGCTGCAGCCGTGCGAGGATCCTTCGCCCGCGGCTGAGGATCATGATCAGACGTTCGCGCTGCAGCATCTCCGTGACATTCCCCCGGTTGGCAACGTAGAGCTCCAACACGCGGGTCGCGCCGACTCGCCGGACGCCTAGCCGGCGTAGCTCGAGCCGTCGCGAGACCCTTCCCGGAGCGCGAAGGACGACGACGATACCGAGCCGCATCCGGACCGCAACGCGCGCGCCGCGGATCGGGCGGCTCGCCAGCACTACGAGCGCGTTGTGGTCGCCAGGGCGAGCGCGGCGCGGGATGGTCGACGAGATCGTCAGCGAGGCCTTCGTGCCCGGTGGCAGTGCGAGCCGTCGTGGGCGGACGGTGAGCCAGGATCCGGCGGCGCCCCCGATTCGGTGGCGGGGAACGATTCTCGGTCGGCCCCGGAGATCGAGCGCGAAGGCGGCTCGTCTCACGTCGACTTCGACCCGGCGGCTGCCGGAGTTCGTGACCTGGATCGTCGCTCGTCCCGAGCCGGCGATGGTGACCCGTGCAGGCGAAGCTGCCAGAGAGACTGGGGCTCGCGCACCGCTCGCGCCTGCGGTTGCAGGCGCGAGCAGGAGCAGAACCGGCACGACGGCGAGCCGGACAGCAGCGAGCCTCATCGCCCGATCACCGTGAGCGTGACGGTCGCGGTGTACCGGCCGGGGGCAACGGCCGGGAGAGGCGCTGTGAAGCCAAGGCTCGTCGGCCAGACATCTCCGGCGCCGGCGCTCGGCGCTGCGGTCGTGCCGACGAGCAGGTCGGGGGCCGGCGCGATCGGGATCGCCACCTTCGTCCCGCCGCCGAGTCCACCGCCGAGTTGGCCGCTCTTCGGCGCGGAGGCTGCGGCGATCCCGAGCGGCAGGTCGGCCGGCGCGAACGCGGACCTGTGTACCGCCAGGGCGTAACCGGTCGCGTTGTTGCTGACGACGGTGACCGCCTCCGAGATCGAAGCTGGAGTGCCGCCCGAAGCAGCGCTTCCGAAGCTGACGGAAGGACGCTCGAGCGCGATCGAGAGAATGGGCTGGATCTCGATGTCCACCGCCGCGCCTTGAGAGGCGCCCGCGCTCGGCGGGGGCGACCCCGAGCAGTGAAGTGCCGGCGTGGACGTGTTCCGCGGCGTCGGTGCCGTTGCCGAGAAGTCCGCGGAGTTGTCGCCGCTGTCGGTACAGCCGCCCGCGGCGCGCACCGCCGCTGTCGTGCTACTCAGCGCGGTGGCGGCTCCGGCCCCCTCGTAGTCGGTCGCCGAGCCGTAGCCGAGGAGGTCGGCGAGCAGTGGGTTCGACGAGCAGCTACCCGGCGACGCGCCGCAGGCCAGGGCGGCGGTCCCGCGCACGAGCGCGACCTTGCCGCCGGAGACGGCGAGGTTCGTCGTCCCGGCAGCGTCGGGTGTCGGTAGCGGCGCGCCGATCGCGGCGGCAGACGCCAGCTGTACGAGGTAGTACCGGCCCGAGGGAATCGACCCTGAGAGAGCGGTCGCCTGCCACGTCGTGGCGGCGGCCGAGGCGTACTGAAGCGTCCAGCCCGTGAGGTCGATTGCCGCCGTCCCCGGGTTGAAGAGCTCGACGAAGTCGTTCGTGTAGCTCGCTCCGGTATTTCCGCCGCCCGCGTACACCTGACTGACGACGGCGCCGGACGACGCGCTGTGGGCCGACGACGCAGTCAGCAAGCCGGCCGTGAGCATGAGCGAGACGAGAAGGCGGATTCGGGCCATTGCGCTCCAATCGGTCAAGGGATGTCTTGATCCGTAGTAGCCCCGTGAGCCACGGTGCGAAAGTGTCCGTTACAAAGTCGGCGCTCTCTCTCGACGCGGACTCGACATTCGAGCCCACGGTCTGTGACGATTGCACCCACCCTCGCCCAAAGGAGAGAGAGACCATGCTCGCAGGACGTCTCCGCACTTGTCTGGTCGCCGTCTGCGTGATGCTCGTCGCCGGGAGCGCGGCATCTGGCACAGGCGCCGCGACCGCTCTGCCGGCTCACGTCTACGCGCCTTACTTCGAGACCTGGACGACGGACAGCATCAGCTCGATCGCGCAACAATCCGGCTCCCGGTACTTCACGCTGGCTTTCCTGGAGACGCTCTCGAAGACCTCGTGCACTCTCGGCTGGAACGGGAGCAGGACCGATCTCGTCTCCGGTGGCCGGTACCTCACCGACATCGGCACGCTGCGGTCGATGGGCGGCGATGTCATTCCGTCGTTCGGTGGCTGGAGCGCCGACCAGGGAGGAACGGAGATCGCGGACTCGTGCAAGGACGTCAACGCGATCGCGGCTGCCTACGAAGCGGTCATCACCAAGTACGACGTGGCCAGGCTGGACATGGACGTCGAAGGCAGGTCGTTGAACAGACCGGCCGGCATCGACCGCCGGAACAAGGCGCTGAAGATCGTGCAGGACTGGGCGACGACGCAAGGGCGTCCATTCCAGGTGAGCTACACGCTGCCGACTTCCGCCTCGGGTCTCGAGCCCTCCGGCGTGGCGGTCCTCCAGAACGCAATCGACAACGGCACGAACGTCGACGTCGTCAACATCATGACCTTCGACTACTACGACCGTGTCACGACCGACATGGGTGGGGCCGCGATCAGCGCCGCGAACGGCCTACTCGGGCAGCTCGCGACGCTCTATCCCGACAAGACTGCCGCGCAACGCGCCGCCATGGTCGGGATCACGCTCATGCCCGGGCTCGACGACTACCCGCGACGTACCGAGAGCACCTCGGTCGCCGACGCACAGAGCGTCCACACCTTCGCGCACGACAACGGGTTCAACACGCTCTCGATCTGGGCCGTTCAGCGAGACAACGGCGGCTGCCCCGGAACAACCGGCTCGAACAGCTGCTCGGGCATCGTCCAAGACACCTGGGCGTTCAGCCACGAGCTGAACCCCTTTACGGGCGCCTGACCCTCAGCACAAAAGAAAGCCCCGGCGGCTTGCGGCCTGTCGCCGGGGCTCTGCCCATGGAAGGTGTTGCTCCATCAGAGATGCCGTCACCTGCTCTTTCTTGCAACGCATTCGCTCTGTGGACGGACGATCCCTCGAACGAGTGAACCGTGTCGGCGTCTCCCCCTGAAGGGGGACGCACCGTGCCAATGACCCGCACAGAGTGGGCTCGGAGGTAGGCATTCACTGCGGTGTGCACTGTGGCGATGTGCACGAGAGGGAAGGGAACATGGTGAGAAGCACACTTGGAAAACGGGGAACGGTGATGCTCGCCGTCGCGGCGGCGATCGCCGCGATCACCGCGGGCTCTGCGGCTGCGGCTCCGTCGAAGGCACCGCCGGCGCCGGCTCCGGCTCCGGCCAGCTTTGCCGCTCCGGCAGCCAGCCTTGCGGCTCCGGCAGCCAGCGCGGCTCCCGTGGTGCCGGTCGCGGCCGGCATCGTTGCGAGCTGGGCCGAAGGAGCGAGTTGGGCCGAAGGGGCGAGCTGGTCCGAACAGTGATCTGAGCGACGGGCGCGCCTGCGGCGCGCCCGTCGCTTCCTCAAGAAACGCTCCGACTGTCCCGATAACTGCGGCGTGAGCCGCGGATTCGGTCTAGTCGTCGTGATCTGCTCTTTGGCGATCGTGGCTGCGTTGATGGCGCTGAACCTGCGTCAGAGCGGCCCGACGTCGAAGACGGCCCAGCGAGCGGAGAGCGAAGGGATCGCCGCTGTCGGCACGATCAACTTCAACCAGGCCGGAACAGAGCTCGAGGCCTATCGGGCGGAGCACGCGACGTATGCGGGTGCAGTACTTCCGGCTTCGTTCGGCGTGACGCTCGTGCGAGCGGACGCAACGACGTATTGCCTCCAGGCGGGCGTCGGCGGAGCCGTGCAGCACTTCGTCGGCCCGGCCGGGCCGACGAGCTCCGGTCCCTGCTAAGGATCCACGTGTGACGATCCGGCCTCGCGGCGGCGTATGAGAGCCGTGAACGCGGTGACGACCTCGTGGCCAGGCCTGCGAGTCGACCGGCCGACCTTTGGGTCGGTCGCCGAAGCCGAGCTAGACGCGGTTCACCGGTATCTGCTGTTTCTCACAGGGAACCGAGTCGTCGCTGAGGACCTCACCGGGGAGACCTTCGAGAAGGCGTTCCGCCTCTGGCGCCGGTTCGATCCGCGGCGCGGGACACCGCGGGCGTGGCTGTGTCAGATCGCGCGCGGCACGGCGCTCGACTACTTCCGCTCCGAGGAGCGGCGTCGACGGCGCGAGGAACGCTATGCGCGCCAGCAGCCGGATCGGGAGGAGCCGACGCTCGGTCCCGGCGCGCTCGAGTCGGCGCTGGCGCGACTCTCGCCGAGCGATCGCGAGGTGGTCGCATTGCGCGTGCTGCTCGAGCTCGACGGACCGACCGCGGCCCGCGTGCTCGGCATCAGCGCCAGCGCCTGCTCGACCCGCCTGAGCCGAGCACTGAAACGACTCGAGGAGATGATGAGCGATGCCAGCGACTGACACCACCGACTTCGAGCGCGAGTTCGAGGAGCTGGTGCGCGACCTGCGCGCCCTCCCCACCGCCGCACCGGAAAGCGTCCGCGTGCAGACCCGCGCGCTGGGCGAGCCAGGGGAGAGGTTGTCGGTATGGGATCGCGTCCGTTTGATCCCCGTGCGTCGTTCGGTGCTCGTTCTCGCGCCGGCGTGCGTGCTCGGTCTCGTTGTCGCCGCCGTGGTCCACGGCGTGGTGAGCTCCGGGACCCGCCAAGCGACGGCCACATTCACCAGTCGCGGTCAGGCTCTGGAGGGCGCGAACCCGCACGGCTCAGCCGGTGGTGTCAAGGCGCCGCCGGTGTTCGGCCAGGCCACGACGACGACTCCCCTCGACCTCGGGCTGCCCGCGCCGAACCCGACCCGCTACCAGGACTACGAAGCGTGGATGACGGTTCGGGTCAAGGATCTCGAAGGTCTCACCGACCGCACGAACGAGGCGATGCGCGTGGTGCGGTCGTACGGCGGCTACGTCGCCTCGGTCGAGCAATCCACGACCGCGGGACAGCCGGGCGAGGCCGATCTCGTACTCCGCGTTCCGGTCACGCACGTGGAGGACGCGCTGATGCAGCTCTCAGGGCTCGGGACGGTGGTCGAGCGTCATCTGTCGATCCGCGATCTGGAGCAGGTCGTCCAGCGGCAGCGCGCCCGCATCCTGCAGCTGAAGCTGTTCATCGCGCGCGCGACGGAGGCGCTGAAGGGGTCCCTTCCCGCGGACGTCCGCCTGCGACTCCAGTTGCAGCTCGACGAGGCGCGGCACAATCTCTCTCGGGCGACGAGCGCCGGGAAGGCGACACTTCGTGCCGCCAGCCTGTCGCGGATCTCGCTGACGCTCACGACGCAGAAGGCCGTCGGCGTGGTGAAGAAGCACAGCGCGGGGAGGATCGAGCGGGCCGCCCGGAACGCAGCGTCGTTCCTCGCGGCTGCCGGTGCGATCTTGCTGTTCCTCCTCATCGTGCTCAGCCCGCTGATCGTGCTGGTGGCACTCGGCATTTGGGGCGCGCGGGTCTACCGAACCAGGGAACAACGGAGGCTGCTCGCGTAAGATCGGCGCGTGCCGCTCGCCCTCTCAACGGGACACGAGGTCGGGCTCGGGGTCACCGCGGGCGTCTTCATCATCTTCGCGCTGACTTCGTCGTTCCTGTTTCCGCGGTTCCGGCCGGCCTACCCGGGGCGCGGGCTCCTGGCGTTCGTCGTGGTGGCTTTCGTGTTCTTCTTCGGGATGCTCGCGGCAGTCGAGACGTTCGGAGCCGAACCGGCGAAGCATGAGGCGGCTGCGCCGGAGACCACTCGGCAGGGCACCACCACCACAACGACGACGCCGGCCAAGCCGCAGGCGAGCACGGTCGCGGTGAGCGAGAAGGA
>VAWR01000197.1 GCA_005885245.1 Actinomycetota bacterium
GATCTTGCGGAGCCAGACCAATGGCGTGTTGCCGATGGCCTCGAGCATCCCCTTGCTAGCCACACGACCTCCTACAGGCGCAGGGTTTCGATGAGCGCCGCCAGTGCCGCCGGCAGCTGCCGTTGACGCGGATAATAGAGGAAGAAACCGGGGAAGGGCGGGCACCAATCTTCGAGCACACGCACGAGCTCCCCGCTCGCGAAGTGCGGCGCCGCGCGATCCTCCGACATGAACGCCAGACCCACGCCGTCGAGCGCTGCACGGACCATGATCTCCACGTCATCGACGATCAGTGGTCCGTTCACCGCGACCGTGAGCGACTGCTTGCCCTTGTCGAGCTCCCACCGGTACACGCCGGCGGATCCGTGCCGAAAGTTGATGCAGCGGTGGCTTGTCAGGTCACGCGGGTGTACCGGCTTCTCGTGCGACTCGAAGTAGCGGGGCGAACCCACGATGGCCGGTCGGTGGTCCTTCGAGACGCGGAACGTGATCATGTCCCGCTCGATGAATTCCCCGAAATGAATGCCGGCGTCGAAGCCCGCGGCGACGAGGTCGACGCGACTCTCGTCCGTCGTCACATCGAGCACGACGTCCGGGTAAGCGCGCGCAAATTGTCCCAGCTTCGGAGCGAGTACCGTCGTCGCGGCAATGGGCGACACTACCAAACGCACGCGTCCCGCCGGTCGGTCACGCAGGCCCGTAATCAGGTCCACAGCTCCCCGAATGTCGCCGAGCGCCGGGCGCAGACGCGCGATGAGCTGCTCTCCGGCAGGTGTCGGGGCCACGCTGCGCGTCGTTCGTGCGAGCAGGCGTACGCCGAATCGCTCTTCCAGCCCCCGCATCGCGTGGCTGATCGCAGAGGTCGACACTCCAAGACGTTTCGCCGCCCGGGTAAAGCTCCGTTCCTCCGCCACGGCAAGGAACGCGGATAGGACGCTCAGCTCGTCGCGCACCATTTGTGAATAGTACTCACAAACCCTTCTCGATTTTACCGGCTACACAGGCGCGCACGGTCCCGCTACGATTGGCCGCATGGACATCAAGCGCAGCGGCTCACAACCCTCGGGCATTGGACCCGCCGAGTGGTTCACCGGCACGGTGCGTGTCGACCCTCTTTTTCAGGCACCCGATCCGGCCCGCGTGCTCGGTGCCAGTGTCACGTTCGAGCCCGGCGCCCGGACGGCCTGGCACACCCACCCGCTGGGCCAGACCCTGATCGTGACGGCCGGCGCTGGCCGCGCGCAGCGCTGGGGAGGGCCGATCGAGGAGATCCGGCCCGGTGACGTGATCTGGATTCCGCCGGGTGAGAAGCATTGGCACGGCGCCGCGGCAACGACCGCCATGACGCACATCGCCGTGCAGGAACAGCTCAATGGCAAGGCAGTGGACTGGATGGAAAAGGTCAGCGCCGAGGAATACAGGAGCGAATAATGCCTCACGTCATCGTGAAGCTGTGGCCAGGCAAATCCGAGCAGCAGAAGAGGCGACTCGCCGAGGCAATCACGCAAGACGTCATGAAGGTCTTGAATTACGGAGACGAATCCGTCTCGGTCGCATTCGAAGAAGTCTCGGCCGCGGACTGGGCTGAGAAGGTCTATAAACCCGACATCGTTGAGACCTCGGCGAAGCTGTATAAGAAGCCGGGGTACACGATGTGAATACGAAGAGGTAGATCGCGATGCGCGCAACCGTCCTGTACGGTGCCGGCGACGTCCGCGTCGAGAACGTCCCCGACGCCCGCCTGATCGAGCCGACTGACGCGCTGGTCACCGTCAGCCGCGCCTGCATCTGCGGCAGCGATCTCTGGCCGTACCAGCTCATGCAGCCGGGCGAGCCGCCCCGGCGCATGGGCCACGAGGCGATCGGCGTCGTCGAGGCCGTCGGCTCGGGCGTCCACACCCTGAAGATCGGCGACGTCGTCGTGATGCCGTTCGCCTACTCCGACGGCACCTGCGCGTTCTGCCACGAGGGATTGCACACGTCGTGCGTGCACGGGGGGTTCTTCGGCACGGTCGAGCTTCCCGGAGCACAGGCCGAAGCGCTGCGTATCCCGCTGGCGGACGGGACGCTCTTCGCCCTGCCCGTCGGGGCGGACGATGCGCTGATGGCGTCGCTGCTCACGCTCTCGGACGTGATGGGAACGGGCCATCACGCGGCCCGCGCCGCCAAGGTGGGCCGCGGCAAAACCGCGGCCGTCATCGGTGACGGCGCCGTCGGCCTCTGCGCCGTCATCGCCGCCCGCCGCCTCGGCGCCGAGCGGATTATTATGATGGGCCACCATCCCGACCGGATCGCCCTGGCGAAAGAGTTCGGCGCGACCGACGTCGTGAAGGAGCGGGGCGAGGAGGCGGTCGCGCGCGTGCGAGCGCTGGCCGGCGGCCTCGGCGTCCACTCGGTGCTCGAGTGCGTCGGGACCGACCAGGCTATGCGTACCGCCATCGGCATCGCCCGTGCCGGTGGCGCCATCGGCCGCGTCGGCGTCCCCCATTACGAGGCGATCCCCGGTTCGGAGCCGGCGTTCTACAACAATCTCATGATCGGCGGCGGGCCGGCCCCGGTACGAGCGTACATTCAAGAACTGCTTCCCGATGTGCTCGAGGGCAAGATCGAGCCTGGCCGGGTATTCGATCGGATCATCGGACTGGATGAGGTTCCCGACGGCTACCGCGCCATGAACCAGCGCGCAGCAATCAAGGTGATGGTGAAGCCCTAAGGAGACAACATGCAGAAGCGCAAATTGGGAAAACGGGGTCTGGAGGTCTCGGCGCTGGGGCTCGGCTGCATGGGCATGAGCCAGAGCTACGGTGTCCCGCCGGACAAGCAGGCGATGATCTCGCTCATCCGCACGGCCGTTGAACGCGGCGTCACGTTCTTCGATACCGCCGAGATCTACGGTCCGTACACCAACGAAGAGCTCGTGGGCGAGGCGTTGGCGCCGGTGCGCGCTCAGGTGGTGATCGCCACCAAGTTCGGGGTCGGACGTGATAACAACGGGCAGCAGATCCAGGACAGCCGGCCCGAGCGCATCAAACAAAGCGTCGAGGACTCGCTGAAACGACTCCGGACAGACGTCTTGGACCTCTATTACCAGCACCGTGTCGACCCAAACGTGCCGATCGAAGACGTCGCGGGCACGGTCAAGGACTTGATTGCGCAGGGCAAGGTAAGGCAC
>VAWR01000195.1 GCA_005885245.1 Actinomycetota bacterium
TTCTCGGCGTTCTGGAAGTCCTTGCTGATCGTGTTGTTCAGCTCGTGCATCGAGCTCGCCATCCCGAACTCGGCGACCGTGAAGCCAGGGCTCGCCTTCTGAAGACTGGCGACCGCATCGAGCAACGGCTGCACGCGCTTGTCGGCCGTGTCCGACTTGCCTTTCATGTCGAACTCGATCAGCTGCGCACGCCGGTCCTTCGAGACCTCGCCCGCCGCGCCCGTGCGCAGGTTCGTCACCTGCGGCATCGTCGTCTGCCCTACCGGGGTCGTACCGAGGTCGCACACAATCCGCCGCCCCGCGAGCAGCAAACCGTCAGTCGCGCGCGCGGAATCGCAGTCGCGACCCAGGTTCAGTCTGGCCCGAGGGCAAGCGTCAGCGCGTCCTCGAGCGCGAGTCCGCGCCCCTCGGCGTACGCCGCTGCGTAGCCGTCCTCCCCCAGCCTCGCCCGTAGCTCTGCTTCTGTCTCGTCGCGAACACGACGCTTGAAGTTGTCGAGGCCCGACGCCGTTTCCTCGCACAGCATGTCCCCGCGACCGATCAGGCGCGCGGCGCGTGCCGGATCCTCGCGTGCGTACGCCGCCCCGAGACCGACGAACCCCCCGATGAATCCCTCCACGAGCCCGATCTCACGCGCCGCAACGAGACTGTCGCGCAGCAGCGAGCGAGCGCGCTGGACGTCGCCGAGCATCAACGTCGTGAAGCCGAGATTCCCGAACGCACGCGCGAGGCGGTCCTGATCCTGCCGCTCCCGGCCGATCGCCAGGCTCTCTTCGAAGAGCTCCAGCGCGCGCTCGTACTCCCCGCGGCCGAGCGCGTCGCTGCCGAGGTTGTTCATGGCAACGCTGAGCAGCAGCGGGTCCCCCTGCTCGCGCGCCAGCCGAGCCGATTCCTCGTAGAGCTCCGCTGCGTGATCCTCGTCGTCGCGCCAGCTGGCGACGAGTCCCGCGAAGAGAATGGCCCACGCCCGCGTGGAATCTGCCTCCGCGGTCAGGGCGAGGAGCTCGTCCGCCACGGCGCTCCCCCGCTCGACGTCCCCCTGCCAGAGGGCAAGCATGCCGGCGCCCGAGAGCGGGTCGCCGCGAAGCTGGGGGTCGCTCGCCGTGCCGGCTGCAAGCGCCGCCTCGAGCCAGCGACGGCCCTCGCTCCAGTAGCCCCGCGTCCACCAGAAGAGCCAGATCGCGCCGCCGAGCCGAAGCGCGGCGTCGGCGCGCCCGTGCTCGAGCGCGTCCCTGAGCGCCGCACGGACGTTGTCGTGCTCCGCTTCGAGCCGGTCGAACCAGATCGACGAGCTCCGGGCCAGCAGCTCGGGCTTCGCCAACTCTGCGAGCTCGAGGAAGAACTCGGCGTGCTTGCGCCGCAGCTCGTCCGCCTCACCCGAGTCCTCGAGTCGCTCGAGCGCGAACTCGCGGATCGTCTCCAGCATCCAGAAGCGGGCGTCCGCGAACCGGATCAGGCTCTTGTCCACCAGCGACTGCGTTACGTCCAGATCGGCACCGCAGACGGCCTCGGCCGCTTCCAGCGTGCAGCCGCCGGCAAACACAGAGAGCCTCGCGAACAGGCGCTGCTCGTCGCCCGGGAGCAGGTGGTAGCTCCATGCAATCGTCGCCCGCAGGGTTTGCTGACGCGCCTCGGCGTCCCTGCCGCCCATGAGCAGATCGAGCCGCTCCGAAAGACGCTCCAGGATCTGGGCCGGGGACAGCACGCTCGTCCGGGCCGCAGCCAACTCGACCGCGAGCGGCAGGTAATCCAGCCGGCGGCACAGCTCGGCGATGTCATCGCTCCGCTGCAGCTGCGCGCGCTCGCAGAAGAGCTCGACCGCCTCGGGCTGCGCCAGCGGCGGCACCGCATACTCAACCTCGCCGCGGACGCGCAACAGCTCCCGGCTCGTCACCAGAACGCGGAGATTCGGACAAGACTCGAGCAGCGAACCGAGCTCCGACGCCGCCTCCACCACCTGCTCGAAGTTGTCCAGCAGTAAGAGCAGCTCGCGCTCCCCGATGTGCTCGGCCAGACCGTCCTTGGCGCCCAACGTCTGCGCGACGGTCTCGGCGACGAGGGCCGGATCACGCAGAGCAGCGAGCCCAACCCAGAACACGCCGTTCCTGAAGTCCGGAACCAACTCGGCCGCCGACTCGATCGCCAGCCGGGTCTTCCCCGACCCGCCTGGGCCGGACAGCGTTACGAGCCGCGCGCCGTCCTGCAGAAGCCCCAGCAGATCCGATACCTCCTGCTCCCGACCCACGAACGACGACGCCGGCCGCGGCAGATTCGTGTTCGAGATCGTCTTCAGCGGCGGAAAGCGATCCTGCCCCAGCTGGAAGATCCACACCGGCTCCGAGAAGTCCTTCAGCCGGTACTCGCCGAGGTCGGCCAGCTTCACGTCGACAAGCGATCTCGTCGCCTGCGACACGAGCACCTGGCCGCCGTGCCCGGCGGCGGCGATCCGAGCCGCCAGGTGGACGTCCTCGCCGACATAGCCCTCCCTGCCGACGTGCGGGCGCCCCGTATGCACGCCCATGCGCACGGGGATCGGACCTGCGGACAGCGCCTGTTGGCCCTTGCCGGCGGCGTCGATCGCCTCGGGCGCAGACGAGAACGCATAAAAGAACGCGTCCCCCTGCGTGTCGACCTCCACGCCGCCGCACCGCGCGAACGCCTCCCGCAGCAGCCGCCGGTGCTCGGCGAGCGCCTCCTCGTAGGCCTCCGCGCCCAGCTCATGCAGCTGGCGCGTGGAACCCTCGATGTCGGTGAAGAGCAAGGTGACGGTGCCGGTCGGAAGCTCGTGACGCATGAGCAATGATCATCCGCCCACAGAGATC
>VAWR01000047.1 GCA_005885245.1 Actinomycetota bacterium
CCTCTAACCGAATGAAGGGACCCGCTCGGCAGTAGCGAAGTCCGTCGGCATCCGTTGTCAAGCTGGGGAGGGATGTCGATGCGGGCGAAGCCGTGGGAGGTGTCGGATCGCGCGTGGTCGCGGATCGAGCCGGTGTTTCCGAAGAAGCCGCGCCGCTTCCGCTATCCGGGGCGGAAGCCGTTGGCTGATCGGTTGGTGTTGCAGGCGATCTTGTTCGTGTTGCACACCGGGATTGGCTGGGAGCACTTGCCGCAGGAGCTTGGCTTCGGCTGCGGGATGACCGCCTGGCGGCGGTTGCGTGATTGGCAGCAGGCGGGGGTGTGGGCGCGGCTGCACGAGCTGCTGCTGGCGGAGCTGCATGCCGCCGGCGAGATCGACTGGTCGCGTGCGGTCGCGGATTCCAGCCATCTGCAAGCGAAAAAGGGGGCTCGAAGACGGGTCCCAGCCCGGTTGACCGCGGCCGGCGCGGCAGCAAGCACCACCTGCTCGTAGAGGGCGGCGGGATCCCGCTCGCCTGGGCGCTCACCGGCGGCAACCGCAACGACGTCACGCAGTTGCTGGGGCTGCTCGATGGGGTGCCGCCGGTGCGCGGTCGCGTCGGCCGACCACGACGACGACCTGAACGGCTGCTCGCCGACCGCGGCTACGACCACGACAAGTACCGTCGGCTCGTCTGGCGGCGCGGCATCAAGCCCGTCATCGCACGCCGCCACAGCGAGCACGGCTCGGGCCTCGGGCGCGAGCGCTGGGTGGTCGAGCGCACCTTCGCCTGGCTCCACAACCGCCGCCGGCTGCTCGTCCGCACCGACCGCCGCGACGACATCCACGAAGGCTTCCTCGCACTCGCTTGCTGTCAAATCACCTGGCGACGACTCGAGGCGTCATTGAGTTAGAGGTTCTTAGGCGGAGGCGGACTGATGCGGGCGCGGACGCCTTCGGCGCCCGTGCCCGCACGGTTCGAGAACAACCGCCCAACACCAACACCAATGAGAGTGCGCGGGCTCCGCCCGCGCACGTTCCGCGCGAAGCGCCGTCCCAATCCCGGGCGAAAGCGTCAGCTTTCGCCCGGGAACGACCGAGATATCGGCCGTCCGCCGAAGGCCGGCAATCCCTGGGGCTGTCTACCCTGTTCGCATGGACAGCGCTGCGCTACGCGGCCGAGTTGCGGGTTTCATCGACCGTCACGAGCTGATTCCGGCCGGCGGCGCGGTGACCTGCCTCGTCTCCGGCGGGGCGGACTCGACCTGCCTCTGGCATGTCCTGACCGAACTCGGCTACCGCGTGTCGGCGTTGCACGTGAACCACGCGCTCCGCGGCGCGGACTCGGAGGAGGACGCCCGCTTCTGCGCGGACCTGCTCGGCGCAAGGGTCGTCGACGGCCGGGGCGGCACCACCGAGGACGAATGGCGCGACATTCGTTACGCCTTCGCCGCAGATCAGCTGCGCGCGACCGGGCATACGGCATCCGACCAGGTCGAGACGGTGCTGTACCGGCTGGTTGCGAGCGGCGTCGCCGGGGGAATCAAGCCTCGGCGCGAAGACGGAGTCGTGCGTCCGCTGCTCACGGTCTGGCGCGAGGAGACCGAGGCGTACTGTCGCGCCGAAGGGCTCGAGTTCCGCACGGACAGGTCGAACCGCGAGACGAAGCGCGGGTTGATCCGGAACGAGATCCTGCCGCGCCTGCGCCGGCTTCATCCCGCTGCGGAGCGCAATCTGCTCCGGCTTGCGGAGGGCGAGCCCTCGGCGCTCGACAAGCTCCTCGCCTCCACGGCCGGCTCGAAGCGTCTCGACCTTGGCGGAGGTCTCACGGCCGTTCGGGAGTACGAGCGCGTATGGCTCGAGCACACTCCGGTTTCCCTCGACGGTGAGGTGCTGTGGGGCGAGTGGCGGATTGCCTCGGACCTCCCAGGCCTTAAGGTACGGGCCTGGCGTGCCGGCGATCGGCTCGCCGGACGAGCGAAGAAGATCCAGGACGTGTTCGTCGACGCGAAGATTCCCCGTTCCGCCCGCGAGTCGTGGCCGCTAGTCGTGCGCGGCGACGACGTGGTCGCGGTGCCCGGAATCGTCGAGGCGGAAGGAGTGCGCGTAGAGCGTGTCGCAGACTGAACTCGAGCGCGGGGTGACCGAGATCCTCATCGACGAGGACCGGTTGCGGTCGCGCGTCGTCGAGCTCGGTGAGGAGATCTCCACCGACTACGCGGGCCGCGATCTGCTCCTGATCGGCGTGCTGAAGGGCGCGGTCTTCTTCATGGCCGATCTGATGCGGACGCTGACGATCCCCTGCGAGATCGATTTCATGGCCATCTCGAGCTACGGCGCGCAGACGGATTCGTCCGGGGTGGTCCGGATCCTCAAGGACCTGGACATCAACATCGAGGGCCGAGAGGTCCTCGTCGTCGAGGACATCATCGACTCGGGTCTGACGCTCTCCTACCTGATGAGAAATCTGGAGGCCCGCGAGCCGGCGAGCCTCGAGGTTTGTGCGCTTCTCACCAAACCCGAGCGCCGGGAGATCGACGTGCCCGTTCGCTACATCGGCTTCGAGATTCCGAACCGTTTCGTGATCGGGTATGGGCTCGATTTCGCGGAGCGATACAGGAACTTGCCCTACGTGGGCGTATTGGACTCGGAGTTGGTGCCGGAAGGCGTCTAGTCCCCTCATTCGGGGGGCAGTAGCTCAAACCGAGGCTGGTACCCTGCCGAAAGAGGTTTAGTGAACCGTTTCTTCCGCAGCGCGCTCTTCCCGCTCGTGATCATCGCGGCGCTCGTCTGGCTGGCGTTGCAGACGCTCGGGGGCCACAGCCAGAAGTCCGCGAAGGTCACCCTCTCCCAGGTCCAGCAGAGGATCGTCCAGTGCCAAGCGGCCGACCCGAGCTCCTGCTCGATCCAGGAGCTCGTCTTCAACCCAAACAAGCAGGAGCTCTCCGGGAAGCTCACGAGCGGCACCAAGATCTCCGTCCACTATCCGAGCGACCAGTCCGCCGCGGATCTGCAGAAGCTGATGGCGGATCACGGCGTCCAGTTCGACTCCAAGGGGACGGGCTCTTCGCCCTGGTGGTCGATCCTCACGTCGCTGCTCCCGTTCGTGCTCCTCTTCGGGTTCTGGATCTTCCTGATGAACCAGGTGCAGGGAGGCGGCTCGAAGGTGATGTCGTTCGGAAAGTCGCGCGCGAAACGAATGACGCCGGACTCTCCGAAGATCGGCTTCAAGGACGTCGCCGGAGTGGACGAGGCCGTCGAGGAGCTGCAGGAGATCAAAGAGTTCCTCGAGAACCCGAAGAAGTTCCAGGCGCTCGGCGCGCGCATCCCCAAGGGTGTGCTCCTTTACGGGCCGCCCGGTACAGGTAAGACGCTGCTTGCGCGCGCGGTCGCCGGTGAAGCGGGCGTGCCGTTCTTCTCCATCTCGGGTTCGGATTTCGTCGAGATGTTCGTCGGCGTCGGCGCATCGCGAGTCCGCGACCTCTTCGAGCAGGCGAAGCAGGCCTCGCCCTGCATCGTGTTCATGGACGAGATCGACGCAGTCGGCCGACACCGAGGCGCGGGTCTCGGCGGCGGCCACGACGAGCGCGAGCAGACGCTCAACCAGCTCCTGGTCGAGATGGACGGGTTCGAGCTGAAGGACAACATCATCCTGATCGCGGCGACGAACCGCCCCGACATCCTCGACCCGGCGCTGCTTCGTCCAGGACGCTTCGACAGGCAGATCGTCGTGGATCGTCCGGATCGCAACGGGCGACGGAGGATCCTCGAGGTGCACTCCAAGGGCAAGCCACTTGCGTCCGAGATCGATCTCGACACGCTGGCGGCCGGAACTCCGGGCTTCACCGGCGCCGACCTCGCGAACCTCGTCAACGAGGCGGCACTGCTCGCAGCGCGCCGCGGCAAGAAGGTGATCGAGCAGGAGGAGCTCGAGGAGGGGATCATGCGCGTGATCGCGGGTCCGGAGAAGAAGACGCGTCTCTTCTCCGAGGAGGAGCGGAAGATCACCGCCTACCACGAGCTCGGCCATGCGATTGTCGGCCACTACCTCGACCAGGAGTCCGAGGTGCACAAGATCTCGATCATCGGGCGCGGCCAGGCGCTCGGGTACACGATCTCACTGCCGCGCGAGGATCGGTACCTGACCACGAAGCAGAATCTGATGAATCAGCTCTCGATGACCCTCGGCGGCCGCGCGGCCGAGGAGATCGTCTTCAACGAGGTGACGACCGGCGCCGCGAACGACCTCGAGAAGGTCACCCACACCGCCAAGCAGATGATCATGCGCTTCGGCATGAGCGAGAAGCTCGGGCCGCGCGTGCTCGGGAGGAACCACGACATGCCTTTCCTCGGGCGCGAGATGGGCAACGAGCCCGACTATTCGGAGGAGATCGCGCGTGAGATCGACGACGAGATCAGGCGCGTGATCGAAGAGGCGCACGACACGGCCACGAGGGTGCTCAAGGAGCACAGCGACGAGTTGCACCGGATCTCGATGATCCTGATCGAGCGCGAGACGATCGACAAGGATCAGTTCGAGCGTCTGCTCGCCGGCGATGCCGAGGAGGCCGTCTTCCCCGAGGAGGCACCGGCGCCGTCCACGTCGCCCGAGCCCGAGGACGAAAAGAAGCGCAAACCGGAACCGAAGGCGCGGCCGTTCCCGATTCCCGGGGCGACCATGCAGCCTCCGCCCGAAGGCGCAAAGGGTTAAACGCGCGGAAGTCCGGCTCGCGCTTTCGCGCGAGCCATGATGACTTCCGCTCGTGCATCCGCTTCTCCGAGAGCGCCTCGGCGACGGCGGGCAGAGCCCACCGTCGCGGCGAAATGGCGCCGGGGTGATCGCTTGAGCCGGTTAGGGTGTTCAGGTGAGCGAGCGGGCTCCTGACCACGTGGCAGCGACGCCGGTCGAGCGGGCCGAGACTGAGGTGATGTTCTTGCGCACCGAGGATGAGCCGGTCGAGATGCGGCGCGGCTGGGAGCAGCTGGAAGCGGTGGTGGGCCTTCGCGGCCGGAAGTTCTTCGGGGCGTTTGACCCGTCGACACGGGAGTACCGCGTGTGCGTTCAGGTGAGAGAGGGCGACGACCCGGCTGCGCTCGGTCTGGAGTCGGGCACGCTCCCCGGCGGCCGCTACCTGCGGGCGCGGCTTCGGGGCGAGCCCCCGGAGGTGTACGAACGGATCGGCCCCACGTTCGCGGCGCTGGTGAAAGCAGCTCGCGCGGACGAGACGCGGCCGAGCATCGAGTTCTACCGCCACCGCGATGAGATTGATCTGCTCCTTCCGGTCGCCGACTCGCCCGCTGCGACCGGTTAGCTCGCTGGCTATGGGCGCCGCGCGCTGCACAAGGGTGTGATCCTTGCCTTTTGGGACTACGCCGGTGCGGCCAGGCCCGCTTGCCACGATGCCCACAGTCGCGCATAGCGGTCGCCCTGCTCGACGAGCTCGTCGTGGGAGGCGACCTCGACCACGCGACCGCGCTCCATGACCGCCACGCGGTCAGCCCGCTCCGCCGTCGACAGCCTGTGTGCGATCGTCACGACCGTCCGCCCCTCGGCGACCGCGGCGAGCGCCCGCTCGACGGCGGCCTCGGTCGCCGGATCGAGGCTCGACGTCGCCTCGTCGAGGACGATCACGGCCGGATCGGCCAACGCTACGCGTGCAATCCCCACGAGCTGACGTTCGCCAGCCGACAGCCGCACCCCTCGCGTCTGTACGTCGGTCGCCAGTCCGTCCGGCAAGCTCTCGAATCGTTCCAGTGCGCGGATGTCCTGCAGCGCGCTTCGCACATCCTCGTCGGTGGCGTCCGGATGCGCCAGCCGGACGTTGTCCGCGATCGTCCCGCTGAAGAGATGTCCCTCCTGCGGCAGCAGGACGATTCGCCTGTGCAGGGACTCGAGGGTCGCATCGCGTAGGTTGACGCCGCCGAACTCGATGTTGCCCCGTTGCGGGTCGTACTGTCGCGTCAAGAGCTTGGCCACCGTCGATTTGCCCGATCCCGTGGCGCCGACGAGGGCGACCTGCTCGCCGGCTGCAAATTCGAGCGTCACGTCGTGGACGACCGCGCGACGGTCGCCGTAGCCAAAGGTGACGTCGTGCAACCTCAGCGCGCCTTCGGGTGGCAGCTCGACCGCTCTCGGCTGCTCTTCGATCGCACTCGGCACCTCGAGCAGGCCGACGATCTTCGCGAGCGCCGCGAGACCGGAGCGGAACTCACCGAGCCATTCGGTGAACCGGCCGATCGGATCGAAGAGCTGGATCAGATAGAGGACGAACGCGGTGATCGTCCCGATCGACAGCGTGCCGTGCCGATACATCGAGGCCGCGGCAAGCAACACGACGATCAGCGCCGAGGCCTGTGCGAGCGGCAGAAAGGCGAAGAGCCGGATGTTCACGAACGAGGCTCGACGCCAGGCGCTGACCTGAGCCTGGCTGCGAGGCTTGTAGCGATCGAGGGTGCGCTCCTCTCGGCGGAACGCCTGCACGACGCGCACGCCTGCCAGTCCCTCCTGGAGGGCGGTCAACGTGTCGGCGACGCGATCGCGGATTGCGTGGTACGCACGGCCGGCGCCGTGATGGAAGCTCCAGCTCGAGGCGATCAGAATCGGCAGCGCCACCAACGAGATCGCCGCGAGCTTCGGGGAGAGCAGCACGAGCGCCACGATCGTCAGGAGGATCTGCAGCCCGCTCCCCGTGATCTCGACGAGCGCCTCGCGCACCAGCTCGTTGAGGGACTGCACGTCCGAGGTCAGCCGCGACACGAGCAATCCTGCGCGCTGCTGCTCGAAGAAGCCGAGCGGCAAGGCCTGGAGCTTGTCGAAGGCAGCGAGGCGGAGGGCATGGAGAAACCGCTCGCCGGCGCGGGCCGCCAGCAGGATCTGGGTGCGCACGACGAACGGCTTGACGAGCGCAAGACTGAGGAAGACGATCGCGGCGACGTTGAGCGCGTGCGTCTCGTGCTTACGGATACCGGCGTCGACCGCGTAGCGGACCAGCGCCGGCCCCGCGAGCGTGATCATCGTCGAGAGCATGACCGCGGCGCCGGCGCCGAGATAGAGCGTGCGGACGGGACGCAGCAACGCACGCGTGTGCTGCCAGACGGACCGCGCAGAGGCTCGTTCCACTAGGCCGCCTCGACGAGTGCCAGCAGGGCGCGGTAACGGATCGAGCGCCGCAGCAGTTCGCCGTGTGTTCCCTCCTCGACGATCCGACCGCCTTCCAGCACCGCGACCCGGTCTGCCAGCGCGATGGTGGCCGGCCGGTGGGCGATCACGAGCGTCGTCCGCCCCTCCATGACTGTGGTGAGCGCCGCTCGGATCTCGTGCTCCTTCGTCGCGTCTACCGCCGAAGTCGCGTCGTCGAGCACGAGCACGGCTGGGTTCGCAAGGATCGCCCTCGCGATTGCGATGCGCTGCCGCTGCCCGCCGGAGAGCGAGAAGCCCCGCTCGCCGAGCAGCGTCTCGTAGGCGTCCGGAAGGTCGGCGATGAACTCGACTGCGCCGGCAAGCGCCGCCGCTCGCTCGACCTCCTCGTCGCCGGCGTCCGGGAGGCCGAAGCGGATGTTCTCTCGGACCGTGTCCGTGAAGAGAAACGTCTCCTCGAAGACGAGCGCGACCGCGCGGCGCACGTCGGCGAGACGCAGCTCCCGGACGTCGTGGCCGTCGAGGCGGACAGCACCGTCGTCCGGGTCGTACAGCCGCGCCAGGAGCCCAGCGATCGTGCTCTTCCCCGAACCGGTCGCCCCGACGAGGGCGAGCGACTGGCCTGCTGGGACGTGCAAGTCGAGCCCGTCGAGCACCGGGCGATCGCCTTCATGGCCGAACCGGACGTTCTCGAGGCGGACGTCGCCGCGGATCGGCCCGGCGAGCCTCGCGGGATGGCGGGGCTCGCGCACCTGGGGTTCCGCATCGAGGACCTCGCTGATTCGCACACTCGCGCCGACGGCCTTCTGCAGCGTCGTCACCCGCTGACCGAGCACGCGCAGAGGCCAGACCAGCATCGCCACGTAGGCGTTGAAGGCGACGAAGGAGCCGAGGCTCAGGTCGCCGGCGATCACGCGCCGCCCACCGAGCCAGAGCACCACGAGCAAGCCGAGCATCGGCAGGAACTCGAGCGTCGGCATGAAGAAGGCGTCCAGCCGCGCGATGTCGAGGGCGCGGTCGACGATCGAGCCACTACGTCGGCGGAACTGCGCCACGAGCGGCTCGCCGGCGCCCAGGCCCTTCACCACCCGGATGCCGACCACGGTTTCCTCGATGAGCGTCGCAGTCTTGCCCCAACTCTCCTGGAGGAGCTCCGTGCGCGCGTGGTAGCGGCGCGAGTACGCCCAGCCTGCGAAGCTGATCAACGGGAGCGGAATCAAGACGATCAGCGCCAGCTTCCAGTCGAGCACGAGCAGGACGATCGCGACCGCGAAGACGGTCAACACATAGCCGATCGTGTGGCCGATCGCGTCCATCATCCGTGCGACGTGCTCGGAGTCCGACGAGGCGCGGCTCATCAGCTCGCCCGGACCCACCCGATCGTGGTAGGTGGCATCGAGACGCAAGGCATGCGCGAAGATCGCGTCGCGGACCCGCGCGTCCGAGCGCGATCTGTTCCGGACCGCGTAGAGGTGTCGCACCGCTCCCGCTGTCATCTCCAGGAGCCCGACACCGAGGAGCGCGGCCAGCCAGACGAGCAGCGTATGCCGGTCTCGCGTCAGGACGCCGTGATCGATCGCGTACTTGACCATCAGCGGCGCGGACACCGCGCCGACCTGCCAGAGCAGCCCGGACAGGGCGGCGCCGATGACGCCGCTCCTCTGGGAGCGGATGACGGCGAGCACGAATCTCCACGCGGCGCGCCGTCGCGCGTCGTGGTCCCCCATGGGTCAAAGTATCCGGCGATGTCAAGTTCACACTCGCCGCTCGAGGAGCGTTTCCCGCGCCCATCGGTGATGGGCGTCGTCAACGTGACGCCTGACTCCTTCTCGGACGGAGGACGGCATCTGGAACCGTCTGCCGCGATCGCCGCCGCTCGGCGAATGTTCGACGAGGGCGCCGCAATTGTCGACGTGGGTGGCGAGTCGACCCGACCGGGCTCGACCGGAGTCTCCGCCGCCGAGGAGCTCGGACGTGTGCTCCCGGTCTTGGAGGGACTCGAGGGCTTGCCGATCTCGATCGACACCGCGAAGGCCGAGGTCGCACGCCACGCGCTCGAGCTCGGTGCGGCGCTCGTCAACGACGTGACGGCGCTACGGGGCGATCCCGCGCTGGCTGAGCTCGTCGCCGAGTCCGGCGCCTATCTCTGCCTGATGCACATGCAGGGCGAGCCGCGCACGATGCAGACGCATCCGAGCTACGACGACGTCGCCGCCGAGGTCGCCGCGTTCCTCGAGGAGAGGCTCCGTTTCGCCATCGATGCAGGGATCGAGGAGGAGCGCATCTGCCTCGATCCCGGGATCGGCTTCGGCAAGACGGTCGAGCAGAACTTCGAGCTCATACGCCGGCTGGGCGTTCTCACTGCACTCGGCCGGCCGGTCGTCGTCGGCTTCTCGCGCAAGAGCTCGCTCGGCCGCATCCTCGGCGATCCGGGCGCCACGACCGGCCCGCTCTCCGCGAGCCTTGCGGCGGCGGTGACGGCGTACGACCACGGGGCAACGATCATCCGGGCCCACGACGTGCTCGAGCACGTCGAGGCGCTGAAGGTGGCGGAGGCGGTGGCGGGATGATCGTGGAGGTGCACGGGCTCGAGGTTTTCGGCCGTCACGGGGTCAACGAGGACGAGCGCCAGGCCGGGCAGACGTTCCTCGTCGATGTCACGCTCGAGCGGCCCGAGCCGGGCGAGGATTCGATCGAGGCGACCGCCGACTATCGCGTCGTGCGCGATGTCGTGCAGCGGATCTCTCGGGACAACGCTTACCGGCTGCTCGAGTCTTTCGCCGCGGCCGCTGCCGATGCGTTGGTCGTGGCGCTGCCCGGGGTGACGATCCGGGTGCGTGTCCGCAAGCCCGGAATCGCGTGGGCCGAGTGGGCCGGCGTCACCGTCGAGCGATCGTGACGCGAACGTTGTAGCTTGCCTCGCGCGCTCCGTGCGGTCGCACCTCCAGATAGAGGTAGGCGCCGCGCTCGGAGCCGTTCCTGTACGTCGCGAGACCGCGCCGCGCGACAGCGACTGCATGTGTCTTGGCCGACCGCGCCAGGAGTCGTAGCGTCACAGACCCGCTGACTCGCGCATGCAACACGCGGCGAGCCGGGGCCCAGACGCGGTAGAGGTCGATCGGATCCTCGCTGCGATCGACGTGGCCTGCGATCGAGCCAGCCGTGCGTCCGGGCGCAGTCAACGGCGGCGTGCCGTTGGCGAAGAGCGCATGCGGCTCGATCTCCTCCGGTTGTTCGTTCGGCTCCTGCGGATCGCGCCGCGGAGTCGGGAAGGAGAGCGCGGCCGGAATGTTCAGGAGGCCCCAGCCTGTCGCATTGTCGAAGCCACGCGCGCCGATGTCCGTGGCCGAGCGCCGCATCAGCTCGAAGAGCTGTGTGTTGTCGAGATTCGATCTCACGGTCCACACCCATCCCGCGGCGCCCGCGACGAGCGGCGAGGCGAAGCTCGTGCCATTGGCGTCGAGGAGGTAGCCCGAGGCGTCCTGGGCGAGCGGCTCGGCAACCGGGATGTCGGCGCCCGGCGCCGCCAGG
>VAWR01000048.1 GCA_005885245.1 Actinomycetota bacterium
ACATGCGGATACACCGCGGGGAAGTTCGGTGGGCTCCCGTCGAGCCCGTCGTTGCCGGCGGCGGCGACCACGAGCGACCCGGTGCGAAAGGCGTGATCGACGGCCTGCTGCAGCAGCGGGTCGTTGTCCTCTCCCCCGAAGCTCAGGTTGATCACGCCGGGTCCGAGGCGCGCGGCCTCGATGATTCCCTTGATCGCCTCGCTCTCGTTGAGGAAGCCAAACGGACTCGCGTCCCAGACGCGTAAGACGGAGTTCGGATAGACGCCGAC
>VAWR01000196.1 GCA_005885245.1 Actinomycetota bacterium
TGCGGCAAAACTACGCACAACCCCTCGACGCCGCAGCGCATTGACCCTGCCTGTGCCACGTGTTAGGTAGCCGCGCCTTCACGGTTTTTACAGGGAGCAATCGACTTGATCGACTCCAGCGTCGCCCGACGTTACGCCCGCGCCCTGCTCTCGCTCGGCCTCGAAGACGGCCGGTTCGAGCGGTATGGCGACGAGCTGGAAGCGGTGGTGGAGGCGGTCAAGGGGAACCGGGACCTCGGCTTCATTCTCGTGAATCCCGGGTACCCGCAAGGGCAGCGGCACGCCGCAATAGATGCGGTTGCAAGCGCGCTCAAACTTTCCCCGCTGACGGTGAGCTTCCTGCGGCTGCTCGTGGACCGCCAACGCATCGCGGACCTTGCGCTGATCGCGCGCGTCTACCGCGCGCTCATCGACCAGGAGGCCGGCCGCATTCGCGCTACCGTGATTTCCGCCGGGCCGCTCGACGACGACGAGCTGAATCGCCTCCGCGACGCGATCGGGCGCATGACCGGCCGGTCGATCGTGGTGGAGTCGAAGACGGATTCATCGCTCATCGGCGGAGTCGTCACCCAAGTGGGCGCCACCATGCTCGACGGCAGCCTGCGCACCCAGCTCGAGCGCATGCGTCATGAGCTGAAAAACGCGCCGATGTAACCACTTCGCAATTACGGAGCAGGCAAATGGCGGAAATCCGGGCGGACGAGATCAGCCGCATCCTCCGCGAGCAGATCAAAGGCTACGGCAAGCAGGTCGAGGTGAGCGAGACGGGAACCGTCCTCTCCACCGGCGACGGGATCGCGCGCGTCTACGGCCTCGAGGGGGTGATGGCCGGAGAGCTCGTCGAGTTCCCGAAGGGTCTGATGGGGCTGGTGCTCAACCTCGAGGAGGACTCGGTCGGGGTCGCCCTGATGGGCGACCAGGAGCACTTGCGCGAGGGCGACGTCGTCAAGCGCACAGGCCGCATCGCCGATGTCCCGGTCGGCCGCGAAGTGGCAGGACGCGTCCTGGATGCGCTCGGCGAGCCGATCGACGGCAAGGGACCACTGGGCGGCAAGGAGCGGCGCAAGATCGAGGTGAAAGCGCCCGGCATCGTGGCGCGCGAATCGGTCAAAGAGCCCATGCAGACGGGCATCAAGGCCATCGATTCGATGATTCCGATCGGCCGCGGCCAGCGGGAGCTGATCATCGGCGACCGCCAGACCGGCAAGACGGCCGTCGCGGTAGACGCGATCATCAATCAGAAGGGCCAGAACATGTTCTGCATCTACGTCGCAATCGGCCAGAAGCAGTCGACGGTGGCCCGCGTCGTTGATCGCCTCAACCAGCACGGGTCGATGGAGTACACCGCCGTCGTCACCGCCAGCGCGTCCGATCCGGCGCCGCTGCAGTTCCTCGCGCCGTACACCGGCGTGACGATGGGCGAGTACTTCCGCGACAACGGTCAGCACGCGCTCATCATCTACGACGACCTCTCCAAGCAGGCGGTCGCGTATCGCCAGCTCTCGCTCCTCCTGCGCCGTCCCCCCGGGCGCGAGGCGTATCCAGGCGACGTGTTCTATCTGCACAGCCGCTTGCTCGAGCGCGCGGCCAAGCTTTCGAAGGATCGCGGCGGTGGATCGCTGACCGCGCTGCCGATTATCGAGACGCAGGCGGGCGACGTCTCGGCCTACATCCCCACCAACGTCATCTCCATCACCGACGGCCAGATTTTTCTCGAGACCGACCTTTTCAACGCCGGCCAGCGCCCCGCCATCAACGCCGGCATCTCGGTTTCCCGCGTGGGCGGCAACGCGCAGATCAAGGGGATGAAGAAGATCGCCGGCAGCCTTCGCCTCGAGCTGGCGCAGTACCGTGAGCTGGCGGCATTCTCCCAGTTCGGCTCCGACCTGGACAAGGCGACGCAGGAGACGCTCGCGCGTGGCGCCCGCCTGACGGAGATTCTCAAGCAGGGCCAATACGTGCCGATGCCGGTCGAGAAACAGATCGTCCAGATCTACGCCGGCACGCAGAAGGACAAGAACGGCGTGGTCTGGATCCGGAACATCGAGGTCTCCGACGTCCAGCGCTACATGCAGGAACTGATCGAGTTCATGGACACGCGCCATCCACAGGCGCTCAAGCTCCTGCGGGAGAAGAAGGACCTGACGGACGACGTGCGAACCGCGCTCGATCAGGCGCTGGAGGACTTCAAGAGCGTCTTCAAGCCCACGGCCGCGAAGGCATAGATGGTCTCCCTCCGCGCCATCCGCACCCGGATCAAGTCGGTGCGGAACACGCAGAAGATCACCAAGGCGTTGAAGCTGGTCGCCGCCGCCAAGCTGCGCCGCGCGCAGGACGCGGTGGTGCGGACGCGGCCCTATGCGCAGGCGCTGGACGAGTTGCTCGGGTCTCTCGCCGGAGCGCGGGCAGCGGCTGACTTGCCGCCGCACCCGCTGATGGAGGCGCGCGAGAATCCCCGGCGCATCGAGGTGGTGCTGCTCACCAGCGACCGGGGCCTGTGCGGCGGATTCAATTCGAACATCATCCGGCGGGCGCAGCGCTTCGTGGTGGAAGAGGGCGACAAGTTCGAGGCGGTCCAGTTCTCCACCATCGGCCGCCGCGGGCGCGACTTCGCGAGGAAGCGCGGAATCGAGACGCGGAAGGACTACGCCGCCTTCTTCGGGCGGCTCCGCTACGCGATGGCGAAGGAGGTCGCCGACGACCTGATCGTCGAGTTTCGCGAGCGCAAGCTCGACGCGGTGTACCTGCTCTACAACCAGTTCA
>VAWR01000138.1 GCA_005885245.1 Actinomycetota bacterium
AGACGGCAGGAATCGTGGAGGGCCGCAAACGCTTCGATGACGTCGCGATCCGCGCCCCTCCGTCTCTGCGGCGAGCTCGATCCCGTTGTTGGCCACCCTGCGCCAATGCTCGAGCCCATGAAGTAGAGACTCCGCGGCGGTAGTGCGTCCGAGACGGATTGCCATGCAACTTGCCTGAGCGCCGTGCAAACCAGCGCGCGATCTCGAGGTCGAGCGTCCAAGAGAAGGAGCGTCGTCGCGACCTTTCCACAACGGCCCGAAAGATGTTGAGCGTTCCGGTAAGGCGTTCGTCGGTATCGCTGGTATAGCCGGCCCGTTCGAACAGTTCCAGCCACAGCTCGCTTGCGTTGTCAGACCAACGGCTGCGAGACGCTGACGTGCCATGCCATAAAGAAGTCGTCGCGGCCCCATAGGGCCATCTCCGATCCCTCGACAAAACTTGGGTGTAGTGCAAAAGCCCACTGTTCCGCCGCGGGCAGCCAGGCGGTCATCCTGCAAAAACATCCAAAAGGAAAACCCCGCTGTGCGCGGGGCTTTCGTAGGTCGGGGCGCCGAGATTTGAACTCGGGACCTCTAGTCCCCCAGACTAGCGCGCTAACCAGGCTGCGCCACGCCCCGTGGCCGCCGCATCGTAGCCGCTACGCGCCGTAGCGCCTGTAGAGCTTGTCGATCAGGTCCGGCATGCGCTCGAGGCGGTCGGTGATGACACGCAGCCTGTACTCGCGGAAGTGCTCCGCTTCCACGCCGAGCGCGCGCGCGAGCGTCTTGATCACGTCATCCGACGGAACCGGCCGGTTCCCGTGCACGAGATGGTTCAGGTATCCGGCCGACAGCCTCGTCTTCTCGGCGAGCGACCGGTAGGTCAGTCCGGCCTCCCCCATGAGCCGCTCGATCGTGGGACCGAACGAGTCGTCGCTGAAACGCCGCTTCCGGGCCATCAGCTGAGCTTCTCGCGCACTGTCGAGACGAGCTCACCCACGCTCACCGCATTGTCCTCCCCCTTCGTGCGCTCGCGCAGGTCCACCGTACCGTCTTCGGCGAGCTTTCGCCCGACGGTCACTCGCAGCGGGCATCCGATCAGATCAGCGTCCGCGAACTTCTCCCCGGCACGCGCATCGCGGTCGTCGAGCAGGACGTCGAACCCCGCCGCGTCGAGCTGAGAGGCCAGTGACTCGGCCTGCTCGACGAGGCCGGGAAGGGCGACGATATGGACGTCGTACGGCGCGACCGAGGGCGGCCACTGGATGCCGTGCTCGTCTTGGTGCTGCTCCACGATCGCAGCCATCGTCCGCCCGGGCCCAATCCCATAGCTGCCCATCACGAGCGGCTTCTCCTCTCCGTCCTCGTCGAGGAATGTCGCCCCGAAGCGGACGGAGTAGAACGTCCCGAGTTTGAAGATGTGCCCGAGCTCGATGGCCGGCTGCTCGAGCAGCCTCCCGCCGCACACGACGCAGGCGTCGCCCTCGTTGGCCTGCCGGATGTCGGCGAAGTCCGGCTTGTAGTCGCGTCCCGCTTGCACGCCGCGCAGGTGCCAGCCGTCGCGATTCGCACCCGCGACGTACTGGCCCTCCCGCAGCGCCTCGTCGGCGACGATGTCGATCGTCACCGCGACAGGCCCGAGCGAGCCGCCGCCTGCGCCGAAGACCGTTCGGATCTCCTCGTCTGTCATCGGCCGGTAGCCCTCGCCGAGCGCCGTGACGAGCTTCTCCTCGCTCAGTCGGTCGTCCCCACGGATGAGCGCCAGCACAGGGCGCTCGCCGACCATCACCGGCATCGCCTTCGACGTCGCCGCCGGGTCGATGCCAAGGAACTCGGCCAACCCCTCGATCGTCGTAACGCGCGGCGTCTCGACCTCCTTGGGCCGGTCGAGCGGCTCAAGGAACTTCGGCGCACGCGGAATCCCGCGCGCGGCGTCGTAGTCGGCGTAGTAGTCGCCGTTCTCGCAGCGGACGAGGATGTTCTCTCCGGATTCCGCCGGAGCCATGAAGCCCGACGACTCGCGGCCGCCCATGATTCCTGACTCGGCCTCGACGTAGTACGCCTCGAGCCCGCAGCGCTCCCAGATGCGCTCGTACGCGCCCTTGTGCGCGTCGAAGCTTTTGTCTAGCCCGGCTTCGTCGGAGTCGAACGAGTACGAATCCTTCATGATGAACTCGCGTACGCGCAACAGCCCGCCACGCGGCCGCGGCTCGTCGCGCTCCTTCGTCGAGAAGTGGTACCAGAGCTGCGGGAGCTGCTTGTACGACTGCAGCTCGCGCGCGTGGAAGGTCATCGTCTCCTCATGCGAAAACGGCAGGACGAAGTCGCGCCCCGTGCGGTCCTTCAGCTTGAAGACGATGGGGATTCGAATCCGGCCGCTCGTCTCCCAGAGTTCCGCGGGCGTCAGCACCGGCTCGAGCATCTCCTGCCCACCGATCGCGTCGATCTCCTCGCGGATGATCTGGGCGACTTTCTGGTGCACGCGCCACCCGAGCGGCAGAAACGTGAATAGGCCGGCACCGACCTGACGGACGAAGCCGCCGCGCACGAGCAGCTTGTGGCTCGCGGCCTCGGCATCGGCCGGCGCCTCGCGCAGGGTCGGCAGGAACAGCTTGGAGGCCCGGGCAATCACGTTGTCCGGGCAGACTATTCGGAGAGCGGGATCAGCGACGCCTCTGCCATGGCCAGGGCAGCAGGCTTCGCCATCTTGAGGCGCGTCGGCCGGTGCATCCCTTCGGAGATCCACTTGTCGATCTCGTGGAAGAGCTCGTCGATCAGGATGTCGGAGGAGACTTTCTTCAGCACGCGGCCGTGCGCGTAGACGAAGCCGGTGTCACGTCCGCCCGCGATACCGAAATCGGCGTCGCCCGCCTCGCCCGGGCCGTTGACCGCGCAGCCGAGGACGGCGACCTCGAAGTGCTGTGGATACACGTGGAGCCGTTCCTCCACCTTCTCGGCGAGCGTCTGCACGCCCACGTTGTCGCGACCGCACGACGGGCACGCGATCATCACCGGACCCCGCTCTCGCAGGCCGAGCGACTTGAGGATCTCCCACGCGACGCGCACCTCTTCCACCGGGTCGGCGGTCAGGGAGACGCGCACCGTGTCGCCGATCCCATCTACGAGCAGGGCGCCGGTGCCGACCGCGCTCTTGATCGACCCGGCGAACGGCGTGCCCGCCTCGGTGACACCGAGATGCAGCGGATACGGGACCTTGGAGGCGAGCAGACGGTAGGCGCGGATCATCGTCGGGACATGGCTCGATTTGACGGAGATCTTGAAGTCCTTGAAGTCCAGGCTCTCGAGCAGGCGCACCTCCTCGAGCGCAGCCTCGACGAGCGCCTCCGCCTGATCCCGCTGCGCGAGCTCGCCGAGGTGCTTCGGCAGCGAGCCGGAGTTCGCACCGATCCGCATGGGGATACCGGCTGTCTGCGCGGCACGCACCACTCGCGCAACCTTGTCGGAGCCGCCGATGTTGCCCGGGTTGATCCGCACGGCCGCGACGCCTGCCTCCACCGCTTTGAGCGCGAGGCTCGCGTTGAAATGGATGTCCGCGATCACCGGAATCGGCGAGAAACGGACGATCCTGGACAGGGCCGCGGCGTCCTCGGTCTTCGGAACCGCGACGCGAACGATCTCGCAGCCCGCCGAGGCGAGCGCGGCGATCTGGGCGGTCGTCGCCTCGACGTCGTGCGTCTTCGTCAGCGTCATGGACTGCACGACGACGGGCGCACCTCCGCCGATCTTCACCCCGCCGACGCTGATTTGTCGCTCGGAGGCCATACGAATGCCAGTGTACGCCGCGCCCGGTTGAGCTTGTGGCTCTGAGCCACGAGCGCCCTCGGCCCGGTTCGAACCGGCTCTCCGCCTGGGCTCGAGACGCGTGTCGGGAGTTAGTGGCTCTGAGCCACTAAGTCCCGCTAGCCGCCGCCCAGGCGGTTGAGGTCGTTCGACAGGCCGATGAACATCAGGATCAGGAAGAGGGCGATTCCTACGGCTGACGCACGTTCGTAGATCTCCCGCCCCACCGCTCTCCCGCGTAGGCCTTCGATGATCGAGAAGAGGATGTGGCCGCCGTCGAGCGGTAACAGGGGCAGCAGGTTGAGGATCGCGAGCGAGAGGCTGATCAGTCCCAGGATCTGCAGGAACAGGGTGAAGGTCAGCGAGACCGCGCGGCTCGAGTAGTCGACGATCCCGACCGGGCTCGACACCTGTTTCGACCCCGAACGCGTGAGCAGGCGCGGCAGGAAGGTGATCGTGCCCTTCGTCGCCGTCCACGTGTCGCTCAGACTGTGCGTGAGCGCGCCCCATGGCCCGTACTGCAGCTCCACCCATCCCGGCTCGAAGCCGAGCGCCCAGCGATCGCCGATCTTCTTCGTCCGCACCGGCCCGAGGGTCAGCAGCTTCCCGTTCCGCATGACCATGACCGTGATCGCTTGACCGCGAGAGTTACGGATCGTTCGCGAGACGGCGTTGAAATCGGGAGTCGCCTGGCCCTGCACGGCCACGATCCGGTCGCCCGGGCGCAGCCCGATCGCGGTCGCGGGCGTGTGGGCCTTCACGTTCTTGACCGTCGGAGTCGGATCTCCGGGAAGGCCGACCATGTACGCGGCGGCGACGAGCGCGATCGCGAGCGCGATGTTGACGCCCGGTCCCGCGAAGATGACCGCGATCCGCTTCCAGGTCCTCTGGCGCCAGTAGGCCTCCTCGCTCAGCCCGTCGTGCAGCTCGTCGACCGCCCGTCGTGCGGCCTTGCCCGCGGCAGAGCTGAGCTTTGCCTGCTCGACGGCTTCCGCGAGCTCCGGCAGCGAGGCGCGAGCCGCAGCAAGGTCCCCTGCCTCGAGACCGCGCTTGACGCGCGCCATCTTCGGAAAGAGGCTCGGGTCCTCGTTGAGCGCGGGTCCCAGCTGCACGTCCAGGTCGGACGGAGCAGGACGGTGCATCCCGGGGATCTTCACGTAGCCGCCGAGCGGGATCGCACCGATGCCGTACTCGATGCCCTTGCGCCTCACCTTGACGAGCGCGGGGGGAAACCCGACGTAGAAGCGACGCGGCCTCATGCCGACGGCCCGCGCGACGAAGAAGTGCCCGGCCTCGTGCAGGAGGATGAGCAGCGCCAGTCCGAGGATCGCGACGAAGATGCTCATGCGACCGCGAACGCCTCTTCGGCATGGCGACGCGCGGCGGCGTCGGCCGCGACGAGCTCGTCGAGGTCGCCCGCGGGCGACCCGTCCGCGGCGTCGAGAGCGTCCGCCACAACCTCTGCGATGCCCAGGAAGGGGAGGCGCCCGTCGAGGAAGGCAGCGACCGCGACCTCGTTCGCCGCATTGAACGCACACGGATACGTGCCGCCCTCCTCCCCCGCTCTACGTGCATGCGCAAGGAGGGGAAACGTCTCCAGGTCGGGGGCATGAAACTCCAGCGTCAAGCCGGAAGCCAGATCGAGAGACGGGAGCGGCGTGGCGGCTCGGTCGGGATAGGTCAGCGCGTATGAGATCGGCACGCGCATGTCGGGATAGCCGACGTGCGCCAGCGCGGCACCGTCGCGGAAGCGAACGACCGCGTGGACGAGCGAGCTTGGATGCACGACTACCTCGATCCGGTCGTACGGCAACGCGAACAGGAAATGCGCCTCGATCAACTCGAGGCCCTTGTTGGCGAGGGTCGCCGAGTCGACGGTGATCTTCGGGCCCATGTTCCACGTCGGATGCGCCAGCGCATCGGCGGGCCTGACGTCCTCCAGCTGCTCACGCGTCCGCCCGCGGAACGGACCGCCCGAGGCGGTGAGCACGAGGGAATGAACCTGGTCGGCCGGACGGCCCTCGAGACACTGGAACGCTGCCGAGTGCTCGCTGTCGACTGGAAGCAGCCGCCCGCCGCCCCGTCGGTGTGCGTCGAGCGCGAGCTCGCCGGCCGCGACCAGGCTCTCCTTGTTCGCGAGCGCGAGATCGACGCCGCGCTCGAGCGCCCACAGGGTGGCCGGAAGTCCCGCGAATCCGACGACGGCGTTCAGGACGAGGTCCGGCTCTGCGCGCTCGAGCAACTCGGTGAGATCGCCGCCGACCTGGGTCAACGGCGCCAGCCCGTCGATCGGCTGCGCCCCGGAAGCGGCCGCACACAGCTCGAGCCCGGGATGGGCCTCGATGATCTCGAGCGCCTGACGTCCGATCGATCCGGTGGCCCCGAGCAGCGCGATTCGCTTCACCCTGGAAGTGTAGGTTCGTGGCCCCGGGCCGCCGGACATCTAGGCGGCATCGAACGCGCGCAACAGGTAGTACGACGCCACGGCCGCGAACAGCAGCGAGTCGATGCGGTCGAGGACGCCGCCGTGGGCCGCCAGGAGACGCCCGCTGTCCTTGACCTGCATGTCGCGCTTGAGCGCGGACTCGAACAAGTCCCCGAGCGGCGCGGCGACCGCGATCACGAGGCCGAGAACGATCGATTCCCAGATCGACAGGTAGTTCTCCTTGTAGAGGGCGACGAAGGCGACGAACACGGTCGCCGCGGTTCCGAACAGGAAGCCCTCCCACGTCTTCCCCGGCGACAGCGCCGGCGCCAGCTTGTGGCGGCCGATCAGACGACCGGCGAAGAACGCTCCGATGTCGCCGCCCCAGACGGCCAGAAGCACGGTGAAGGCGGCGAGCTCACCGTTGTGATGAATCCCCCGGAGCAGGAGCAGATGGGCGAGGCAGAGCCCGACCCAGGCGGCGCCGAGCACGGTCGAGGCGATCGCGACCGTCGCGGATTGCCGAGTCTCGGCGATCCAGTGGAGTAGGAACGCGAGCCCGATGGTGGTGAGCAGACCCGCCATCGTCCAGTCGATGCCGCCCAGCCGGGCGCCGAGCAGAGACAGCAGCGCCCCGGCGTAGGCGGCCAGGATCACAGGACGCAGGGAACGGATCATCAGGGCGTACTCGTGCAGCGCCAGCACCGCCGCCACCGCGGCGAGCGTGAAGAGCCACCACCCTCCAGCGTGGACGAGAAGCAACACGATCGGCAGTCCGATCGCCGCGACGAGGACGCGCGACACGAACGGGCCCATGAGGGACGTCACCGCCCGCCGAAGCGGCGCCGGCGGCTGGCGTAGTCGTCGAGAGCGGCGCGGAGCTGCTCCTCGCCGAAATCGGGCCAGAGTGTGTCGACGAAGACAAGCTCCGCGTAGGCGAGTTGCCACAGGAGGAAGTTCGAGATCCTCAGCTCGCCAGAGGTGCGAATCAACAGATCGGGATCAGGCATCTCCGGCGCATTGAGGTACGACGCGAAGGTCTGCTCATCGACCTCTCGACCGCTCGTCACGGCCCGGTTCGCCGCGTCCACGATCTCGGCGCGTCCGCCGTAATCGAAGGCGATCCAGAGGTTCAGTCGTCCGTTTCCTTCGGTCTCCTGTTCGAGCGCTGCCATGCGCTGCTGCAACGCAGCGGGCGCTCGGTCCCTCCGTCCGATGAAGCGCGTGCGGACGCCTTGCCTGACGAGGTCCGGCAGCTCTCGCTCGATCGTCTCGGTGAAGATCTCCATCAGGAGCTCCACCTCGTCCGGCGGGCGGTTCCAGTTCTCCGTCGAAAAGGCGTAGACCGCAAGCGAGTCGACGCCGAGGTCGATCGCGGCCTCGACCGTGCGACGTAGAGCCTTCGTGCCGGCGCGGTGTCCGGCAGCGATCGGCAGGCCGCGCTTGCGTGCCCAACGCGCGTTGCCGTCCATGATGATCGCGACGGCGTGCGCGGCATCCGGCAACTCCGGCTCGGGTGCGGGCCGAACGTGTCGGAGCGTTCTGATCTTCGTGAGGAGACTCATGCCTTTGTTCTGTTCACCGAGCGGACGCGAAGGTCTTCTCTCAACCGAGGAAAGTGCCGAGCACTTTCCTCGGGTTAGACCTCCATGATCTCTGCCTCTTTGTGCCTCAACTGGTCGTCGATCGTCTTGGTGTGGTCGTCGGTCAGCTTCTGGACCTGCTCCTCGGCGCGGCGCTCGTCGTCGCTGCCGATCTCCTTGTTCGTCGTGAGCTCCTTGAGATGGTGCACGGCGTCCCGACGGACGTTTCGGATCGCCACCCTCCCCTCCTCCGCGATCTTGCGCACGACCTTGACGAGCTCCTTGCGGCGCTCTTCGGTGGGCTGAGGCATCGGCAGCCGGATCAGCTTCCCGTCGTTGGACGGCGTCAGACCGAGGTCGGACTCCTGCAGGGCCTTCTCGATCGCCTTGATCGAGGTGGGATCGAACGGCTGGATCGTCAGCATCCGGGGCTCAGGGACATTGATCGTCGCGAGCTGCTTGAGCGGGGTCTGCTGACCGTAGTAGTCGATCTGAACGCGGTCGAGCAGTGCCGCCGAGGCGCGGCCGGTGCGAACCGTATTGAACTCGGTGCGCGTGTGCTCGACGCTCGCGTCCATCCGCTTCTGGGCGTCCTGGATCAGCTGGTCGGCCGTGGCCATCAGCGTTCCTCCTTCGCAGGCGTCGAGATGATCGTGCCGAGACGCTCGCCTCCGACCACACGGCTGATGTTGCCTGCCTCGAGGGCGAAGACGTAGATGGGCAGATCGTTGTCCATGCACAGCGAGAGCGCGGTCGTGTCCATGACGCGCAGGCCTCGTTCGATCGCTTCGAGGTGAGTCAGCTCGGGCAGGAACTCGGCGTCGGGATCGAGCCGCGGGTCCTTGCCGTAGACCCCTCCCGTACCGTGCTTCGCCATCAGGATCGCGTCCGCGTTGATCTCGAGCGCGCGCAGCGCCGCCGCGGTGTCCGTCGTGAAGAACGGATTCCCCGTCCCCGCCGCGAAGATGACGATGCGCCCCTTCTCGAGATGGCGGATCGCGCGACGCCTGATGTACGGCTCCGCGACCTCCTTCAGCTCGAGTGCCGAGAGGACTCGGGTGTGCGCGCCGCGATCCTCGAGCGCATCCTGAAGCGCCAGTGCGTTGAGCACGGTCGCGAGCATGCCGGCGTAGTCGGCGGTGGCGCGGTCCATCCCTTCGGCAGCCGCGGCCATACCTCGGTAGATGTTGCCGGCGCCCACCACGAGAGCCAGCTCCACGCCCGTGGTCTGAACCTCGATGATCTCCTCCGCGACCGAGTCGATCGTCTCGCGGTCCAGGCCGTACTCGCGGTCGCCCATGAGCGACTCACCCGAGAGCTTGAGCAGTATCCGGTGGAACACCGACGCCGTCTCGCCCGGCGCGGCAACCGTTTCGTCCGACTGGAGAGTCACCCGCTCAGCTCGAACCGTTCGAACTCGAGCACCTCGGCGCCTTCGTCCCCGAGTGCGTCACCGACCTTCTTGGACGAGTCATGGATCCAGTCCTGCTCGACGAGAACGCTGGCGCCGAAGAAACGTTTGTTGAGCATGCCTTCCACGATCTTGTCGCGCGCCTGCTCTGGTTTCGACTGCACCTCGTCGGAGCCGAGGTAGATCTCGCGTTCCTGGCTGACCGTCTCGGCCGGAACGTCGTCGCGGCCGATCCAGTTCGGCTTCAGCGCGGCGATGTGCATCGCGACCTTGCGCGCCAGGTCCGCGGATCCCCCGCGAACCTGGAGGAGGACGCCGATCTTGTTTCTAGGTGGATGCGCGTACGCCGAGATGAGACCGCCGTTCACGGCCTCGAAACGCGCTGCACCCGCGACGACGATGTTCTCGCCGAGCCGCCCCGCCAGCTGCGCCCGCTCTTCCTCGAGCTCAGCCTCGGCTCCGGGCCCGTTCGCCTCGACGGTCTCCAGCACCTTCTTCGCGAACGCGAGGAACTCGTCGTTGTTCGAGACCGGTTCGGTCTCGCAGCCGACGGCGACCATCGTGCCGCGCCGGTTGTCCTCGGCCAGCCGATAGCCGACCTTCCCTTCGGGCGTCACGCGGTCGGAACGCTTCGCGGCGCCCGCCATGCCCTTCTCGCGGAGGATCCGCACGGCGGCTTCCATGTCGCCGTTCGCTTCCTGCAGCGCGCGCTTGCAGTCCATCATCGGCGCGCCGGTCTGGTCGCGCAGCTCCTTGACGAGTGCGGCGGAGATCTCAGCCATCCGTGCGCACCTCCTCGGCGACCGGAGCCTCGGCGGTCTGCTCGTCTCCGGGAGCGACCTGGTCCTCGTCGCCTTCCGCGGTGGACGGCTCCTCCGCGGCGGACGGCTCTTCCGCGGCGGACGGCTCTTCCGCGGTGGACGGCTCCTCCTCGGCAGCCGCACCGTTCTTCGCCGACGCGAAGTCAGCCGGCGTCGCCTTCTGCTGGCCGGCCGCGATTCCGTTAGCGATCGCGCGCACGATCAGGTCGCACGACCGAATGGCGTCGTCGTTCCCGGGAATGACGTAGTCGGCCTCGTCCGGGTCGCAGTTCGTATCGACCAAGGCGAGGACCGGCAGGCCGAGCCGGCGCGCCTCGCGGACCGCGAGCTGCTCCTTGCGCAGATCGACGATGAAGACGGCGTCCGGCTGGCGCTTCATGTCGGCGACGCCGCCGAGGTTCTCGTCGAGCTTCTCCAGCTCTCCGAGCATCGAGATGCGCTCCTTGGCGGGCAAGAGGTCGAGTTGGCCCTCCTCTCTCAGCCGCCGGAGCTCGTGCAGGCGGTCGATCCGGTCGGAGATCGTGCGCCAATTGGTGAGCAGGCCTCCGAGCCAGCGATGGTTGACGTACGGCATGTTGACCCGCTTCGCCTGCTCCTCCACTGCGCCCTGGCTCTGCTTCTTCGTCCCGACGAAGAGGATCGAGCCCCCGCGCTCGGCGAGGTTGCGTGCGAAGTCGTGGGCCTCCTCCAGCAGCTGGAGGGTCTGTTGCAGGTCGATGATGTAGATGCCGCCGCGCTCCGTGAAGATGAAGCGCCGCATCTTTGGATTCCAGCGTCGAGTCTGGTGGCCGAAGTGGACTCCAGCCTCCAGTAATTCGCGCATCGAGACGACGGACATCGGGATCAGGTCCCCTTTCTGGTTAGTTGTCATTGCTCCGGCGGGGCCTGGCTGGAACCGGCATCCGTCGAACGCCGGCACCGCCACCCAGGCCGATCCACCGGGTCGGGTGCGAAAAACCGCCGCATTCTAGCGGTTACCCGCCGCTACGGGCGTGCTCTAGGGCCGAAAGGAGCTCCTCTGGAAGCGGCGACTCCACCTCCACGCGCTCTCCGCTGAATGGATGGCTGAAGGCGAGACCGGTGGCATGGAGGAACTGGCGCGTCAGGCCCACCTCCCGCGGGCGGCCGTAGACCGGATCCCCGGCAACCGGCAGGTCGATCGCCGCGAGGTGTACGCGGATCTGGTGCGTACGCCCGGTCTCGAGCCTGACGTCGAGGAGGGCATGGCGAGGAAGGAGCTCGAGGACCTCGAAGTGCGTGACGGCGTCGCGCGGGGTGTCGGAATCGAGGGAGTGCCGCAACGGGTCTCGCCGGTCGCGGCCGATCGGCGCCTCGATGCGGCCGCTGCGAGAACGCGGCAGGCCGACGACGAGTGCGATGTAATGCCGCTCGAGGGCACGCGTGCGCACGAGGTTCTGCAGACGCCGGTGGGCCTCCTCCGAGCGGGCCGCGACCATCAGGCCGGAGGTGTCACGGTCCAGGCGATGCACGATGCCCGGGCGATCGGCGTCGCCGCCCGCGACGGCGTGTTCCAGGAGTCCGTGGACGAGCGTGCCGCTCGCATGACCGGGCGCGGGATGCACGACGAGACCCGCCGGCTTGTCGACGACGACTAGATGCTCGTCCTCGTACGCGATGCGGAGGTCCATCGGCTCGGGAGCGAGGCTCGGACGCTCGGTCTCCGGTGGCTCGAACTCGACCTCCTCGCCTCCAGCCAACCGATGGCTCTTGCCTTCCGGTCGTCCGTCGATGCGGACCGACTCGGACCCGAGCAACCGCTCGGCCACACTGCGAGAGCCGACCTCCGGCAGCGAGGCGAGGTAGCGGTCCAGCCGCTGACCCGCGGCCTCCTCAGGAACGCGTTGCTTCACGCACGCGCCCTGCGCGTACGACCCCCGTCATCCCGCTCGATCGGCGCGCGAGACAACCCGCCCCGGGCGCGTCGCCTCGCGGTCCGAAACGACCAGCGCAAGCAACAGAGCCGCAACACCGACGACGATGAAGGTGTCCGCGAGATTGAAAGCCGGCCAGTAGCGAAAATCGAGGAAGTCCGTCACATGACCGAGGCGCACACGGTCGAGGAGGTTCGAGACGCTACCGCCGATCACGAGGCCGAGCGCGACAGGCAACACCGGATGACGTGATCCGGACCTGGCGAAGAAGTAGAGCATCCATGCCACCGCGAGGCCCGTCAGCAAGATGACGATCGAGGTCGCGCTCGCGAACAGTCCGAAGGCGATCCCCGAGTTCGTGACGTGATGGATCGAGAACGGGCCGACGACGTGCACGTGGTCGTTGAGGTCGAGACGGCTCGTGACGATCGACTTGGTCAGCTGATCCGCGCCCAGCGCAGCGAGCGCGACGGCGCCAAGGCTCAACCACTGCGGCCACGTCGCCCCGAACGGACGCTCGGCCATCGAGATCGGCGTCAGGCCATCAGTGCTCGAGCCGACGCGGATGTCGGCCGGTCGCGACTGCAGGCGTTCTGTCAACGACGCTCCTGGTCACGCTGGCAATCGATGCAGAGCGTCGCCCACGGAAGCGCCTCGAGACGCTCCTCGGGAATCTGCTTGCCGCAGTTCGTGCAGGTGCCGTACGTCCCGTTCTCGATCCGCCGGAGCGCGGCGTCGATCTCGGCGAGCACATGCTCGGAGTTCTCCTCGAGCGTGTAGTCGAGCTCTCGGTCGTACGTTTCGGTTGCGGTATCCGCGAGATGGTTGTCGTACGCGGTCTCCTCGCCGGCATCCTCGGACAGACTGCGGCTGTTCTCGTCGTGGAGGTTCTGGAGCGCCGCCTCGACGCGCCGGCGCTCTTCGAGCAGAGCCTCGCGGAATCGATCGGTGTCGATGGCACTCACGAGACCTGCTCCTTTCGCACAGCCGAGGACAGGCGTCGTTCGGTCTGGGTCTCGTCGATGCCCGTCAGCTCGACGATCTTGTCCCGCGCACCCTGGCCCGAAACGATCCTCACCGCATCGCGTGGCACCGCGAGAGTCTCGGCGAGCAGTCGGACGACCGCGTCGTTCGCCCGTCCGCCCTCCGGCGGGGCCGCAACCCGCACCTTCCAGGCCTGTCCGTAGCGGCCGACGACCCCGCCGCGGTTCGCGCCCGGGGACACCCGCAGCCGCAGGCGCGTCGAGACCGCGTCCATGCAGGAAGTCTAGCTTCGGAGCCTCTTTCCCTCCCGCAGTGGGAAACCGGGACCGCACCGGACGCGTATGGACTCCCTGGGGGTCAACTCGATCTCGATTTGGAGGGGAGAAATGGAGAGAGCTTGGACTCGACGTCTCATGGCTTGTGCAGCTGCGTTTGGCGCGGCGGTGCTGCTAGCCGGTTTGCCCGCAGCGGCAACGGCCGCGAGTGACAACGTCTACACCGTCACCAACCTGGTTTCCGACGTCTCGGGTGTGGCGGCGAACACCGATTCCAACCTCGTCAACGCCTGGGGCCTCACATCGACCGCAGGCTCGCCCTGGTGGGTCTCGGACAACGGAGCGGACGCCTCGACCATCTACAGGGCGAACGGCATGACCGCTCGTCCCTCAGTCCCGGTGTCAAGTGCGCCGACCGGTGCCGTGTCGAACACGGGGTCGAGCTTCATGATCACGAACGGAACGACCTCGGCGCCGGCAACGTTCCTCTTCGCGACCGAGAACGGAACGATTCTCGGCTTCAGCTCGGCCGTCTCCTCGACCGGCACCTTCCTCGCCGCGACCACTCCGGGCGCTGTCTACAAGGGTCTGGCCATCGCGGGTGACCGGCTCTATGCGACGGACTTCCACCACGGTCGCGTGGACGTCTTCGACGGCAGCTTCCAGCCCGTCGACACGGCCGGCGCGTTCGTCGACCCGGCTATCCCTGCGGGCTACGCGCCGTTCGGGATCCAGAACGTGAACGGAACCATCGTGGTCACCTACGCGAAGCAGGACGCAGACCAGCATGACGACGTCGCCGGCCAGGGCCACGGTTTCGTCGACATGTTCAGCACCACGGGGACGCTGCTGGGACGCGTCGCCACCCACGGCCAGCTCAACTCACCGTGGGGCATCGCCATGGCGCCCGGGAACTTCGGCCGCTTCGGCGGCGACCTGCTCATCGGCAACTTCGGCGATGGGCAGATCAGTGCGTTCCAGCCGCAAACGGACGGCAGCTTCGAGCTCGTCGGCCAGCTGCGGACGAGCAGCCACAAGGTCCTGGCGATCGACGGGCTCTGGGCGCTCCAGTTCGGCAAGGGCGCAGTCACCAACAACGGCCCGACGAACACACTCTTCTTCACCGCCGGCCCGGACGGCGAGCAGCACGGCCTGTTCGGGACGATCACGGCCGGCTGAGGAGCCGCGTTGGGCGGGCCCCCGTTCGGGGGCCCGCTCCCGGCTTACGCAGCTTCGGCCTCGGCCGGCGGTTCCTCGTCGACGAGCGCAAGGGCGGACTGCAGCAGCGACCGCATCCGACGGATCTCCGTCAGCAGTCGGTCGTGGTCCGCTCTGGCGTTGCGGGTGATCGAGCGTGCCTCGCTCCGCGCCTCCTCGAGGATCAGGTCGCCTTCCTTCCGCGCCTGCTCCTTGAGCGTGACCGCAGCCTTCTCCGCAGACACCAGCGTCGTGCGCAGGAGGCTTTCGAGCTCGCGGTAGCGAACGAGGTCCGCCTCGAGCTGCTCGACCTTGTCCGCGAGGTCCGCCCGCTCTCGCCACACGTCTTCGAAACTCGCCGCGACCTCGTCGAGCAGCGCGTCGATGCCGGCTCTGCTGTAGCCGCCAACGAGGCTCTTGCCGGGCTTGAGATGTTTGATTTCAACGGGAGTGAGCGTCATGGTCTCCCCTTTCAGTGCACGCGGTTGGCGATGCTCGTGAGGACCGCGAGGAGGATGTAGAGAAAGGCCACGCCGACCACCGGTGACAGGTCGAGTGGACCGAGGGTCGGCAGGATCCGGCGCCAGAGCCGCAGATACGGGTCGCACACGTCGTAGAGAAACCGTTGGATGCGGTTCAGCCACGTCGAATAGGGCAGCCGCACCCACGACGTGATGATGTAAGCGAGGATCAGCAGCGAGTAGACGTAGATGAAAACGCGCACGAAGCTCACGACGTTGTCGACCACGTCGTAGAGCAAGCCGAGCATGGCGCCGTCGGCCATTCAGCTCAATTCGGCGACCGGCGTCGTGTTCCTACGCCCAGAGGCCCGGCATTACAGGAAGGGGCACTACGCCTGGTTGAAGAAGCCGCCGCGCTCGAGCAGGCGCGCGCGCTCCTCGGCCGAGACCTCGACGTTCCGCGGCGTCAGCAGGAACACCTTGTCGGCGACGCGCTGCATCCCGCCGTCCAGCGCGTAGGTGAGCCCGCTGGCGAAATCGATCAGACGCTTCGAGAGGTCCTGATCCGAGCTCTGGAGGTTCAGGATGACGGGGATCGACTCCTTGAACTTGTCCGCGATCTGCTGGGCATCGTTGAAGCTCCGTGGCACGACCAGATGGACCCGGACGGACGCGGGCGAGGGCACCGCGGCAACGCGCGGCCTCAGGACGGCGGTCCTGTCGTTGGCCGGGGGTTCGGGATCGGTCCAGTCGTCGAGCTCGCGCTCGCGCCGGCGAGGCGCGAGCCGGCGCACGTTCGGACGCTCTGCGTAGCTCCGCTGCAGGTCCTCGTCGGTGACGTAGGACTCCTCGTCCCAGTCCTCCTCCTCGGCGATGCCGAAGTAGACGAGGGTCTTGTTCCAGACGTCGGCGAAGCCCATCTCGCGCGAAATGTTACTCCCCGTACAGGACCGACCCCACGCGAACGAGGGTCGCTCCCTCTTCGGCCGCGACGCGGTAATCCTGGCTCGTGCCCATCGAAAGCTCGCGCAGGTCGTGCTCCTCGGCGAGCTCGCGCAGACGGCGAAAGTATGGTCGTGATTCCTCCGGATCGGCGGTCTCGGGCGGCATCGTCATCAGCCCTCGCAGCTCGCCGTAGAGATCCAGGAAACGAGGCAGCTGGTTCGGTCCGATCCCGGCCTTCGATGCCTCGCCCGCGAGGTTGACCTCGAGGAGTGCAGGCACCTCGAGCCTGCGCGCCGCCGACTCGGAGTCGAGGGAGTGCACGAGCTCGCAGATGCGGTTGAGGATCCGTGCCTTGTTCGACTGCACGCGGCCGATGAAATGCCACCGGAAGGCGTCGCCGTACTCCGCGTGCTTCCGTTCCAGGTCCTGCGCGCGGTTCTCGCCGACCACCTGGACACCGGCCTCGACGAGCGCAGCCATGTCGGGCAGGGCGACGTACTTCGTCGCGGCGACGATCGTGACGCCCTCTCCGACGTCTGCGCGGATGCGCGCGTAATTCGAGCGAATGACGTCAGGCGACGTAGCCGATCACTCCCTGGCGACCCGTGACGGGCCCGTCGCGGCGATGCGAGAAGAACTGCTGCGAATCGCACGCGGTGCAGAGGTCGAGCCGCTGGACTGCCTCGACACCCGCGTCGCGCAGCACACGCTCGCCGACCGTCCAGAGGTCGAGGTTGCGCCCCTTGACCGCTTCGTCGCCGAAGCGGTCGCGATAGTCGGCGGCGATGTCGTCACCGACCTCGTAGCAACACGGCCCGATCCCCGGGCCGATGACGGCGGCAAGCTCGCCTCCGAGGGCCGCGACACCCGCTTCGACGATCCCTTCGAGCAGACCACGTCGGCCGGCATGTAGGAGCGCAAGTGCGGGACTCCCGTTTACCCGCGCGAGCGCAATCGGCAAGCAGTCGGCGGTCAGCTTCAGCATCGGCAGGCCGCGCTCGTCGGTCCAGAGGCCGTCGCCCTCTCTCCCGCGCCGGCCCGCCTCGGCACGGTTCACCGTCGCCGCGTGCACCTGCTTGTTCAGCGAAAGCAGCTCGGGGTCGGCTCCCAGAGCTGCGCAGAGGCGCCGGCGATTCTCTGCGACATGCGCGGCTTCGTCGTGCGTCAGCAGGCCGAGGTTGAGCGACTCGAAGGCGCCTTCGCTGACGCCACCCTGTCGCGTCGAGAACGCGACCTCGTACGGCCCGGGGCCCTGCCAGCGGATGAGCGGCACGTTCATGACGAACGGAGCGCGCGCGCGCGGTCGAGGAGCTCCTCACGGGTGTTGAGGTCCGGCCGCTCGATCACCGTGTCGAGCAGGGACTCGAGCGCGTGGCCGAGCTCGGGCCCTTCTGCGTAGCCGAGCTCGAGCAGGTCGGCTCCGTCGACGGCGAGATCCGCCAGACGGTGCGGCTGCGAGCGCTCTTGCTCGAGCAGCACGCGCAGCTTGGCTACGGCGTCGAACTCCGAGGCGGGCACCTGCTTGCCGCCCAGGTCGGCCTCCTTGAGCGAGACGAGGTCGAACGCGAGCTCGTCCCCGTGCGTGCGCAGGAACCGGCGGGCGAAGAGCTCGTCGACCCCGTCGAGCGGAAAGGCGTGCTCACGAACGAGTTCCGTGACGTGCGTGCCCAGCCGTGTCGGATACCGCAGCCTTCGCATCGCTGCGGCTGCGAGCGCGGCGCCGAGTTCCGCATGGTCGCCGTTCGACGCAGGCTTGCCGAGATCGTGGAAGAGGGCGCCGAGCCGGACGGCCAGGGATGCGTCGGCGTCGGCCGCCCCCTGGACGACGGCGAAGATGTGCTCGTCGAGCGGTAGGTGCTGGCGGGCACTGTCCTGCTCGAGGCCGAGCGCCGGCTCGAACTCGGGCAGGAGCGCCGTGAGCACGCCGGTGTCGCGGGCCAGCTGAAGGGCGCGTGCCGGTTGGCGGCCGAGCAAGAGCTTCGAGAGCTCTCCGAGCCCGTCAGCACGAAGACCGCCGCCCACGCGCTCGCCCGAGACCAGGCGGACACTCTCTGCGTCCTCCTTCATCTGCCGCAGCGTCGTCGCGTCGGGCTCGAGACCGAGCTGCGCGACGAGCCGGAGCCCGCGCACGAGACGCAGCGGATCCTCCGCGAAGCTCCGCGACCGCACCGCGCGGAGCACCCCACGCCGCAAGTCGTCGGCGCCGCCGAACGGATCGACGAGGTCACCTGTCTCGAGCCGGCGCGCCATCGCGTTCACCGTGAAGTCACGACGACCCATGTCGTCCTCGATCGAGAGAGCCGGGTCGGCGACGATCTCGAAGTCGTGGCGTCCCGGCCCTGTGCTGCGCTCGGCACGCGGAGGTGCAAACTCGATCCCAGCGGGCGCGAGGGCACGCAGCCGCGCCTCGCGAGGGTAGAGGCGTACCCCGACGCGTCGCCCGGCGACCTCCAACTCTTCGACCTTCCCGTGGGGCTCGAGTGCCGCGTGCAGGCCTTCGTAGTCGACGCCGGGCACGACGAAGTCGGCGTCCTTCGACTCGAGTCCGAGCAGCTCGTCGCGAACCGCGCCGCCCACGAGGTACGCGTCGAGACCGAGACCGCGCACGAACTCCTCGATTGTTGCGTCCACGGTGCCCCTGCTAGTGATGCTGTCGAGTTTCTGCGTCGTGAGCACCAAGCCTGAGGCCGCACTCGACCGCAGCCAAGGCCGGCAGCGTTGGTAAGGGCGAGGGTGGACTCTGGCGCCGTGTGATCGCGGGCCAGAAGCGGGCACCAAGGCGTCGCTTGCGACGCCGACCATAGGAGGTTGTGCCGGCTTTGCCGGCACAACCGTTCTGTATTGCCGGCAGGGGCACTACTGAATCGCGATTGCTTCGATCTCGACGAGCAGGCCGGGTGGAAGGTTCCCGACCTCGAAAGTCGAGCGAGCGGGCGGCTGATCGCCCACGTGCTTGGCGTAGACCTCGTTCATTCCCTGAAAGTCGTCCAGGTTCGTGAGGAACACGGTCGTCTTCACGAGCCGGTCCATGCTGCTTCCGGCGGCCTCGAGAATGGCGCGAAGGTTCGCGAGAGTCTGTTCGGTCTGCTCTCGGATGCCGGCGCCGACGGGGCGTGGATCGTCGGGCCTGATTCCCACCTGCCCCGCCACGAAGACGAGTCCGTTCGCCCTGATCGCCTGCGAGTACGGCGCGCCCTGGAACGGCGCGGGCGCCGTCTCGGTTCGCACGACCTCCTTCATCCGTCCTCCTTCCCCCGCGGGCGGCACGCCTGCGCAAGCGCAACACCGAGCGCCCTGAAGATCGCCTCGAGGACGTGCTGTGTGTCCCGTCCCTCGACCAATCGCACGTGCAGCGTCAAGCCGGCGGACTGCGCGAGCTCCTCCAGGAAGCGCGCCGTCAGGTCGCCCGCGAGACCGGCAATGCGCGCCTGTGAGAGATCGACGTTCGACACGAGCAGCGGGCGGCCGGACGCTTCGAGCGCGACATGTGCAAGCGCCTCGTCGGCAGGAACGAAGGCGGATGCGTAGCCCCGCGCGCCCTCCGCGCGAAGCGGCTCGGTCAGCGCCTCGCCGAGAGATCGCGCCGCGGCGCTGATCTCGACCTCCGGCGGTCCCGGTTCGACCTCGAGCGCCAGATCGAACGAGCCGAAGACCGCGAGCGTGGTCAAGAGATGATCGAGGACCGGCAGGCCGGTCCCGATGTTCGTCTCACCGTGCCCCGCGACGTTCACGCGCGCACTCGCGCGCCCCTGTCCGGTCGCCGCCATGGCCAGGGAGGGTACTAGCTAGGTGTTGGACTAGCTCTCGGTGCGCTCGATCCGCGCGCCGAGCGCACGCAGGCGCTCGTCGATCCGTTCGTAGCCCTTGTCGATCTGGTGGACGGCCCCAATCGTGGACGGACCATCCGCACAGAGGCTCGCGAGCAGCATCGCCATGCCCGCGCGAATGTCGGGACTTTCCATTCGCTGCCCTCGCAGCCTCGAAGGGCCGGTCACGACGGCGCGATGCGGATCGCACAGGATGATGCGCGCGCCCATGCTCACCAGCTTGTCGGTGAAGAACAGCCTGTTCTCGAACATCTTCTCGAACATGAGAATCGTCCCGGCCGCCTGTGTGGCGACTGTCAGCGCGACGGACGTGAGGTCGGATGGAAAGGCAGGCCACGGACCGTCCTCGATCTTGGGCACGTGACCTCCGAGGTCGTCCTGAACGACGAGCTCCTGCCTGGGCGGCACGCGTACGGAGTCCTCCGCCGGCTCGACCTGCACCCCGAGCTTCTCGAATCCGTGTAGAAGCGAGACGAGGTCGGCCTGCTTGACTCCGTCGATCGTGACGTCGCCCCCGGTGATCGCGGCCAGGCCGATGAAGCTGCCGACCTCGATGTGATCGGGCCCGATCTCCCACTCGCCGCCTCGCAGCCCCTCGACGCCCTGGATGCGGAGGACGTTCGACTCGATGCCTTCGATCTGCGCGCCGAGCGAGACGAGGAACCGGCAGAGATCCTGGACATGCGGTTCGCAGGCCGCGTTGCCGATGACGGTCTCTCCGGGCGTGAGCGTCGCCGCCATCACGGCGTTCTCCGTCGCCATGACGCTCGCCTCGTCCAGGAAGATCGGCTTGCCGCGCAGCGAACCGCCCCGGAGCTCGTACCGGCGGCCGATGTCGATCTGCGCGCCGAGCTCGGCGAATGCGTGGATGTGCGGATCGAGCCGCCGCCGGCCGATCACGTCGCCGCCGGGAGGCGGCGCACTGACATGTCCAACGCGTGCGAGCAGCGGACCGGTGAGGAGAAACGAGGCGCGCATCCGGCTGCACAGCTCTTCGTCGAGCTCCTGCTTCGTGATCTCGGCGGCACGCACGTGCACCTCGTTCGCGCCGGTCCACTCCACCTCGGCGCCGGCGTCGTTGAGCAGCTCGATCATCGTCTCCACGTCGACGATGCGTGGCACGTTGCGCAGGACGACCGGCTCGGTGGTCAGCAGGCAGGCGGCGAGGATCGGTAGGGCTCCGTTCTTGTTTCCCGCTGCCTGGATCCGCCCGTACAGCGGCCGCCCGCCCTCGATGACGAACGATTCGGCCGCCCGTCCGATGACGACGGTCTGGGACATCGCGGTAGCCTACCCACGCCGTGGAAACGACACGCGAACGGGCCTGGGAGACGCTCACGAAGTACACGCAGAGTGAGCCGCTGCGCCGTCACGCGCTCGCAGTGGAAGCGTCCACCGGCTGGTACGCGCGCCACTTCGGCGAGGACGAGGAGCTCTGGCGAGTGGTCGCGCTCCTGCACGACTTCGACTACGAGATCCACCCCACGCTGGACGAACACCCGCAGGACGGCGCGCCGATCCTGCGCGAGGAGGGTTACCCCGAAGAGGTCGTCGAGGCCGTGCTGTCGCATGCGGAGCATCTCGCGATGCCGCGCGACACCCAGCTCAAGAAGACGCTCTTCGCCTGCGACGAGCTGTCCGGCTTCGTGCATGCGTGCGGGTTGGTGCGGCCGACGGGTCTCGACCGGCTCGAGCCGAAGTCCGTCAAGAAGAAGCTGAAGCAACCGTCCTTCGCGGCAGGAGTCCACCGCGACGAGGTGTACGCCGGTGCGGAGGGCCTCGGCATCGACCTCGACGAACACATCCGCAACGTCGTGGCCGCGCTGCAGCCGATCGCATCCGAGCTCGGCCTCCGCACGGCGGAGACGGCGGAGGCATGACCCCGCAGCTCGACTTCTTCGGGATCGTCGTCAGCGATATGGCGCGCTCTGTCGCCTTCTACCGGAAGCTCGGGCTCGAGTTTCCGGACGGCGCCGAGAACGAGGGCCACGTCGAGGCCAAGCTACCCGGAGGCTTCCGTTACGCGCTCGACACGGAAGAGGTGATGCGTTCCTTCGACCCCGAATGGCAGCGCCCGACAGGTGGTCACGCCGAGGGGGGAGCGTTCCGCTGCGATTCGCCCGCCGAGGTCGACGAGGTCTATGCCGACCTCCTCGCGGCGGGCGGCTCCGCGCACAAGCCGCCGTGGGACGCGTTCTGGGGGATGCGCTACGCCCAGCTGAAGGATCCCGACGGAACCCTGCTCAGCCTGTACGCACCGCTGCCGAAGACCTAGAGCCCGCCGACCAGACGAGCTATGTCGTCCTCGTTCGTCCACCAGCCGCACGAAGCGCGCAGCCAGCCGGTGCCGGGCAGGTCGCGCACGATCACGCCTGCCTCGTAGAGTCGGGCGGAGACTGCGGGTGCCTCGTCTTTGGGGACGAACGAGACGAGCGTGCTCTCGGTCCGCTCGCCGATCACCTCGAGGTTTTCCCCGACCGCATTGCGGCAGAGCTCGGCCATCTCTTCGGCGCGCTCGAACCTCCACTCGGGCGCGCCCACCAGCGCCGCCTCGAGGCCTGCGAGCGCCGGCGGGGCGACCCAGCCCGCATCGAAGCGGGCGGCGCCTTCGACGGGCTCGAAGGCACCGTCGGGCCTGATGGACTTCTGCGCGAAGTAGCTCGGCAGGGCGATGCGCAACTCCTCCGGCTCGCGCACGTAGAGCGCGCCGAGCGAGTCGGGGCCGCATAGCCACTTCTGGCAGGAGACGGTGTAGTAGTCCAGCTCACCGAGCTCCATCGGAACCGCGCCGACCGACTGTGCGCCATCGATGAGCACGGGCAAGCCGCTCTCACGCTTCAGCTCCTGCACCGGCATGCACTGCCCGGTCGTCCAGAGCACGTGCGAGAGCGCCAGCAGGCGTGTCCGTGAGGTGATGCAGGAAAGAATCGTCTCGAGCGCAGCCGCCGTCGGTCGCGCCGCGACCTCGGCGACCCGCACCTCTGCACCGGAGACGTGCAGCGGCAGCAGGAGTCCCGGATGCTCCGCATCCGTCGTCACGACCTCGTCGCTCGGCCCGAGGGCGAGCCCGGAGAGGACGATGTTGCAACCATCCGTCGTCGACCCGGTCAAAGCGACATGGTCCGCGCTCGTCCCGATCAGCTCGGCGATCTGCGCTCGGACGCGGCCCCGGAGCGCAAGCACGTCGTCGAACCAGGCCCGGCCTGCACGGCCGTGCTCCTGGTCGAAGCGCGACCGCTCCGCCATCGCGTCGAGCGTGCCGCGCGACAGGGGGCCGAGCGAGCCTGCATTCAGATAGGCGAAACGCTCGAGCACCGGGAACTGCGCTCGTGCCTCCGCCGGAGTCACTCCACCTCCCGGTCGACCGGTGCGTGGTCCGACAGCACGCGGCCGTCGAACGAACGCCGCTCGGTCGGCCAGCGTTCAGGTGGGTCGGCGTGCAGTCCGCGCACGAGAACATGATCGATCCCGATGGGCGTCGGCCCGGTGAAGCCCCAGTCCGGTCCTTTCAAGCTCGCGAGCGTACGCGAGTTCCGGACGCTGAGATTGAAGTCGCCGCAGAGGACCACGGGCTCGGCGGGGCGTGCGAGACCGTCGGCGAAGACCGCGGCGCGAAGCAGCTCGGCATCCGCGAGGCGCTTGTCCGAAGAACCGGTGGCGTGGAGGTTGCCGACCACGAACATCGCATCTCCACGGCCGAGACGCACTACCTGGCAGACGCGACGCTCCTTTCCCCACGCCCGACGGGCGGCCGCACCGATCCCCAGGTGCCGTGCCTCTGCCCGGCGAAAGCGGAACGAATTGAGGACGAGGTGCCGGTGCTCGAGCACGCGCAGATCCGGAGCAAGAAGGATCGCGTTCGCCTGCCCCGTGAAGGCCGAGCGGAAGAGACCGTGGTCGAGTTCGGTGATGAGCCGACCGAGCTCGGCGCTCGATCGGAACGGGCCGATCCGGGGGCGCTCGGTGACGTCCGCGATGGGGGTCATCCCACTCCAGGCCTCGAGCCGGGCCAGTGACCACACGGGCAGTTCTTGCAAGCAGAGGACCGCCGGCCGGTCGGCGCTCGCGAGCCCGACCATCTCTCTGAGGAACGCCCTCCTCGTCGGCGGCTGCGTGTTCCCGTGGAAGAGATTCCAGGTCCGGACGAGCAGGCGTTCTACTGTACTGCCCATGCGGATCGTGCTTGCCGACCCTCCCGGCTTCACGCCGGCCTATGACCACGAGCTCGCCGCAGCGCTCGCGGCCCGCGGGCTCGACGTCGAGCTCGTCACCTCTCGCTTCCGTTTCGGAGAGACGCCGTCACCCTCCGGCTACCGTCGGAGCGAGCCGTTCTATCCGCTCTCGTCGCGGGTTTTCCACCGCTCCCCGCTTCGAATTCCGTTCAAGCTGGTCGAACACATCCCTGGAACCGTTTCGCTGCTTCGTCGGCCCGCAGACGTGCTCCATCTGCAATGGCTCGCCGCGCCGGAGCTCGACCGCTTCCTCCTGCGCGCGCGCGTTCCGACGGTCTTCACCGCCCACGATCTCGTGCCTCGCCGGACGGCGAAGAAGCAGGCCCTCTGGCGACAGCTGCTCTCGCGCTTCGACCGCGTCGTCGTGCACAGCGAACGCGGCCGGCAGACGCTCGTCGAGCTCGGCATCGATGCGCGCGTGATCCCACATCCGGTCTTTCCCAGCGAGCCGCCGCGCGCCGACGACGGGCGCACGCTGCTCTGCCTCGGCACGATCCGCCCTTACAAGGGGCTCGGTGACGCAATCGCAGCGGCACGGCAGATCGACGGCGCACGCCTTCTGGTCGCCGGCGACCCTCTCGAGCCGCTCAACGGCTACCGGGCCGAGGCCGGGAACCTGGCCGAGTGGCGGCTCGGCTACCTCTCGCAGGTCGAGCTCGAGCGTGCGCTCGGCGAGGCGACGGTTGCCCTCTTTCCCTATCGACCCGAGCTCGACCAGAGCGGTGCGTTGCTCCAGGCTCTGGGAGCCGGGGTTCCGGCCGTCGCCTACGACGTCGGGGGGATCGCAGAGCCGGTCCGTCAGTTCGGCGCCGGCCGGGTCGTACGGCCGGGCGACATCAGCGGGCTCGCAGCCGCCGCACGTGAGCTGCTCGAAGACGCGGCGGCGCTCGAGGCAGCGCGCGCAGGAGCGCGGCGTGCCCGCGAAACGCTGACCTGGGATGCGGCCGCCGCGGCCCACGTCGCGCTCTACGAGGAGCTCGCGTGAGGCTCAGACGTCCACGCTTCACGGAGCTGATCGACCGCCAACTCGATCTCTTCGAACGCGAGCATCGCGGGCTGATCGAGGACTGCGTCGCGGCGGAGCGCGCCTATGACCGCGCCGGTCGCGGTGAGGCCGAGGAACGCTACGGCGACTACGTCGACCTCGTGGAGACGGGCACCGAGGTGCTCGCCGACCTGCGAGACAACTTCGCCTCCACCCTCGACGAGGACGCCGCCGAGGAGTATGAGGACGCCTTCAACCGGGCGGTCCTGAAACGCTTTCGCCGCTTCGCACTCGAGATCGAGGAGCGTTGATGGCGCGCATCGAGGACTACGGGCTGATCGGGGACCTGCAGACGGCCGCACTCGTCGGGAACGACGGCTCGATCGACTGGGCCTGCTTCCCGCGTTTCGATTCGGCCGCCTGTTTCGCGGCGCTGATCGGAACATCCGACCACGGGCGGTGGATCGTCGCACCTCGCGGCGATAGCTGGCAGACCGACCGGCGCTATCGCCCGAGCTCGCTCGTGCTCGAGACGGACTGGGAGACAGACGGCGGCGCCGTGCGGGTGACCGACTTCATGCCGCCTCGCGGCAAGGCGCCGGACATCGTGCGCATCGTCGAGGGCTTGCGCGGCGAGGTTGAGATGAGCTCCGAGCTCGTGATCAGGTTCGACTACGGCACGACGATCCCATGGGTCCGCCGAATCGACGACTCACGCATCGCGGTTGCCGGACCGGACGCGCTCTGTTTCAGGACTCCGGTCGAGAACCGCGGCGAGAACATGCGCACCATCGGCGAGTTCACCGTTCGTCAGGGCGAGCGCGTCCCCTTCGTCCTGACCTGGTACCCGTCGAACGAGCGTCCACCTCCCGCGGTCGACGCGGAGGACGCGCTGCAGGACACGATGGACTACTGGGACGAGTGGTCCGACAAGTGCGTCTACAAGGGCCACTGGCAGGAGGAGGTCCATCAGTCGCTCGTGGTCCTGAAGGCGCTCACGTATGCGCCGACCGGCGGCATGGTCGCCGCACCGACGACGTCCCTCCCGGAGAAGATCGGCGGCGAGCGGAACTGGGACTACCGCTACTGCTGGCTGCGCGACGCGACGCTGACGTTGCTCGCGTTCCTAAATGCGGGCTATCTCGAGGAGGCCGGCGCGTGGCGCACGTGGCTCCTGCGTGCGGCCGCGGGCGACCCCGCCGCGATCCAGATCATGTACGGCGTGGCGGGAGAACGGCGACTGTCCGAGTTCACGCTCGACCACCTGCCGGGCTACGAGGGCTCGAAGCCGGTGCGCGTTGGCAACGCCGCGGCCGAGCAGTTCCAGCTCGACGTCTTCGGCGAGGTCATGGACGCGATGCACCAGGGGCGCGTGCACGAGCTGGAGGTGTCGAAGGAGGCGTGGGCGCTCCAACGACGCCTGCTCGGCTTCCTCGAGCATGCCTGGAAGGAGCCGGACGAGGGCATCTGGGAGGTGCGGGGCCCGCGCCGCCACTTCACGCATTCGAAGGTCATGGCCTGGGTCGCGTTCGACCGCGGCGTCCAGGCGGTGGAGCGTTTCGGCCGCGCCGGACCGGTCGAGCGCTGGCGCGAGGTTCGCGCGAAGATCCACCGCGAGATCTGCGAAAAGGGCTTCGACGTCGAGCTGAACTCCTTCACCCAGTCGTACGGCTCGAAGCGCCTCGACGCGAGCCTCCTCATCATCCCGCTCGTCGGCTTCCTACCCGCCGACGACGCCCGCATGGTCGGCACCGTCGCCGCGATCGAGCGCGAGCTCTTCCGGGATGGGTTCGTCTACCGCTACTCGCACGACGAGGAAGTCCGAGGCGTCGACGGCCTGCCGCCGGGTGAGGGTGCGTTCCTGCCCTGCACGTTCTGGTTCGCGGACAACCTCGCGTTGCAGGGACGTGTCGACGAGGCAGAGGAGATCTTTCAGCGCTTGCTCGACTTGCGCAGCGACCTCGGCCTGCTCGCCGAGGAATGGGATCCTTCGACTGGGCGCCAGCTCGGAAACTTCCCGCAGGCGTTCACGCACGTCGCGCTCGTGAACACCGCCTTCAACCTCGATCGCCAGGCCGACATCGCGCCGATGCAACAGCGGGCCCCCGAGGAACAACCCGCCGCCTACTGAGTCACACCACACGAGTCCGAGCGCCGTCGAGACGGCGCTGAAAAACGCCGCGGTCACAACCGGCACGAGCAGCAAGGATGGTCGCGCGATCAAGCGCGAGTACGTCGCACGTTCTAGTTCAGCGATGACCGAAGTGGTGGGCGCCGGGGAGGCTGGCGCCCACCTCGGTCTCCTGTGAGACCTGCCGCGCAAGTGAGCCGAGCGTCTCCAGCGAGCGGACTAGCACGTTCTGGTTGCGTTCGATTCGCTCGAAGCGGCCGCGCGCGAGGATGAGCGGCTCACCGCGCACGATGGCGCGATGCTTGTCGTAGACGGACGGCGGCACGATCAGGTTCACAGCGCCGAACTCGTCCTCGATCAGCATGAAGACGACGCCGTTCGCAGTCGCAGGCCGCTGCCTCGCGACCGCCATCCCGGCCACGGCCACCTGCGTCCGGTCCGAGGCCGAGTCGAGGTCGCGGGAGGAAATGACGCCCTCTGGGAGGTGGGCGCGCAGCAGCTCCATCGGGTGGACGCCGACCGAAAGGCTCGTCGTCCGGTAGTCGGCGAGCATCCGTTCCCAGACGGTCGGCTCGGGAAGCTCGGGTGTCGGCGCCGTTGGATCGAGTGGAAGAGCGAGTTGCTTCTCCTCACCGCCTGAACCGGGCACGCTCTGCGAGCGAGGCACGAGCCCGAGCTGCCAGAGCAACTGGCGGCGTGGCATCCCGAAGCAGTCACCGGCGCCGGAGACGATCAGGGTCTCGAGTGCGTGGTCCGAGAGCTGCGTGCGCTGGGCGAGATCGCGGATGCTCCGGAACCGTCCACCGCCTTCCCGCTCCGCCACAACTGCGCTCGCCTCGTCCCCGCCGATTCCGTTCACATAGTCGATGCCGATGCGCACCGCACCATCCTCCACCGCGCACTTCGCCGCACTGACGTTCACGTCGGGCGGTCGAGTCTCGACACCCCGCCGCTGCCCGTCACGGACGAGCGTCGCCGGCGGGTAGAAGCCCATCGGTTGTGCGTTCAGCAGCGCGCACAAGAACTCGGCCGGATGGTGGTGCCTGAGCCATGCCGACTGGTAGGCGAGCAATCCGAATGCGGCCGCGTGCGATTTCGGGAAGCCGAAGCCTGAGAAGCCGACGAGCTTGTCGTAGACGAGGTCGGCGGTCTGCGCGTCCACTCCCTTGTGCAGCGCACCGTTCACGAAGCGCTCGCGGTAGGCCTCGAGCGCGTCGTGCGAGCGCTTGCGGCTCATCGCGCGGCGCAGGCCTTCGGCCTCCCCCACGCTGAAGCCTGCGAGCGCGATCGCGACCTCGAGCACCTGATCCTGGAAGACGACGACGCCGAGTGTCGAGTGCAGGCATTCGGAGAGCAGCGGGTGGTCGACCGGCGGAACGAACCCCGGATCCTCGCGCAGGCGCTGGCGGTGCTCGATGTACGGATGCACCGCCTTACCCTGAATCGGGCCGGGTCGCACGAGCGCCACCTGCACGGTGAGGTCATCGATCGATTCTGGCTTCGTGCGCAGCAGACTCTGCATCTGAGCACGGCTCTCGATCTGGAAGTCGCCGACGGTGTCGGCCCGCTGGATCTCGTCGTAGACGGCGGGGTCGTCGAGCGGGATTCGGGAGAGGTCGATCGGCTGTCCGCGGAGGCGGGCGATCTGGTCGACGCAATCCTCGACTGCGGAGAGCATCCCCAGACCGAGCAGATCGATCTTGAGGAAGCCGGCGTCCGCGCACGAGTCCTTGTCCCATTGGCACATCTGGCGGCCGGCCATCGCGGCCGGCTGCACCGGCACGAGCTCGACGAGCGGCCGTGACGAGATCACCATCCCGCCCGGGTGCTGCGAGATATGACGGGGCAACCCGGCGATCTCGTGGCAGAGCTCCGCGAACGCGCGCCAGCGCGGCGAGACCAGCTTGCGGTCCGCGTCGGGCAGAAGCTGCAGCTCCTCGGCGACCCGCTTCGCGTTCCAGCCTTCCGAGACGCGCGCGATCCGTTCGAGCTCCGCGTACGGAAGGCCGAGTGCCTTGCCGACGTCGCGGATGGCTCCGCGCGAGCGGTACGTTGCGAACGAAGCGACGAGCGCCGCGTGGTCGCGGCCGTAGCGCTCGGTGACGGCGACGATCAATTTCTCGCGGATGTCCCGCGGGAAATCCAGATCGATGTCCGGAACGGAGTCGAGCTCGCGGTTGAGGAACCGGCCGAGGGACAGCTCCGCCCCGACCGGATCGACGTGCGAGAGACCGGTCAGGTAGCAGACGAGCGAGCCCACGGACGAACCTCGCCCGCGTCCCGGCGGCAGCGCATGCCGCGGCGAGTCGTGCCCGCGCACCTGGAACGCGCATTCGCGCGCGAGCTCGAGAACGTCCCAGTGCAGCAGGAAGAAGCCCGCGAGCCCGAGCTCGTCGATCAGCTTCAGCTCGTCCTGGAGCCGCGCGCGCGCCTCGAGCCGAAGCCTGTGGCCTCGCGAGTAGCGGTCCTCGAAGGTGCGATCGCAGACCTGCGCGAGCTGGACGATCGCCGGCTCTGGACTGTCGGAGAAGTCCGGATAGCGGTAGCCGAGCTCCTGGGTGAGATCGAACTGCAGCCGCTCGGCGACCTCGACCGTGCGCGCGACGGCTTTTCGATCCTCAGGGAAGCGCTCGACGATCTCGGCCGGTGAGAGCAGGACGCATTCCTGGTTCCCGCGTCGCTCTGCCTCGCAGCCGTCGAGCGAGCTGCGGTTGCGGATGGCGACAAGAACGTCCTGGAGCGCCGCTCGGCGTGAATGGTGCGCATGGACGTCACCGGTGACGATCGTCGGGACACCGAGTGATCCGGCTAGCTCGCGCAGGCTCGCATTGCGACGTGCGTCGCCCCGCTCGTACGGGCGCTGGAGCTCGACGAAGAAGCGGTCTCGGCCGAACGACTGCGCGAGGCGAGCCGCGCCGTTCGGATTGCGTACTGCGAGACCGTGCCGTGCGCAGCCGGAGAGGCAGACGAGCCCGTCGTTCAGCTCTTCCAGCAAACGCTGGTCGAGCGCCGGGTCCGCCGCAGGCTGCGCTTCCTTCCCTGGCAGACGCGTATCGGCGTGCGCCGCTGTGAGCAGCCGGCAGAGGTTCGCGTATCCCCCGGGCGTCTCGACGAGCAGCGTGACGTGCGAGCCGTCCGCGAGCGTCACCTCGGCACCGGTGATCGGCCGGACGCCGAAGTGCTTGGCGGCGTGCGCGAACTCCAGCGAGCCGTAGACGCCGTCATGGTCGGTGAGCGCGAGCGCGGGATAGCCGAGCTCCGCGGCGCGAACGGCGAGCTCTTCCGGCAGCGACGCACCGTCGAGAAACGAGTACGACGAGTGCGCGTGCAGCTCGACGTACTGCACGGTCTTCGGCCGACCGTTCGTACTTTGTGGCTCTGAGCCACTAACTCTTGGACGGCTTCCCTCGAGCGGAAAGCGCGCTTTCTTCCGCGTCCGGTGCGGAAACTCGGGCTGGAGCTCGATCGTCATACTCGCCCGCAATGGACGGGGTCGTACTCAGGGCCGGCGAGGGCGAAGCGCTCTTCGGCGGCAGGATCGTGCTGAAGGCGACATTCGAGCAGCTGTGCATCACCGAGTCGCTGTTTCCCGACGCGCGCGACGGCGCCGAGCCGCACTACCACCGGCACCACGCAGACTCGTTCTACGTGCTCGAGGGCGGCCTCGCGGTCCTCGTGCACGACGAGGAGAAGCTGCTCGAGCCCGGCGCGTTCGTCACCGCTCCGCCCGAGGTCGTGCACGGCTTCCGCAGCACGTCGCGTGCGCGTTTCCTGAACTTCCACACGCCGGACGGCAGATTCGCGGAACACCTGCGCGAGCGAGATCGCGGCGAGCCCGGGGGCTTCGACAGCATCGATGCCGCGCCGGGAAGCGGCAAGCCGCCCACCGACGCGGTCTTTTTGCCGCCCGGCGACGGCGAACGGCTTGTCGCGAACAACCGCATCGCGACGATCAAGGTCGGGCGCGAGGAGCTCGCGCTGATCGAGTTCGCGCTCGAGCCGGGCTTCGAGGGGCCTGATCCGCACGCGCACGACGACCACGTCGACTCGTTCTACGTCCTCGACGGCGAGGTCGACTTCCTCGTCGGCGACGAGTGGATGCGTCTGCCGGCGGGCTCGTTCGTCGCCGCGCCGATCGGTATCACGCACACGTTCGGAACTCGCGACGGACAACGCGCGCGACTGCTCAACATCCACGCGCCGAGCACCGGCTTTCACGACCGCTTCCGCGATTTCTAACGTTTCTGCGCGTTCACGCGCCCCGCTGGGTGAACCAGCAGCTGCGCTCCTCGTCGCGAAAGACAACGGCGTTCTCCCCTGATTGCAACACCACTTCGAAGTAGCGGCGGGACACCGGCTCCTCCGTCCACCACCGATCGACCACTCGCCACTCTTCGCGCACGAGCTCGACCGGTAGGCGGTTCACCCGGACCGGCGAGCCGTCGACCCGAGCCTCGACGACCGCCGGACGGGGTTCGTTTAGTCGTCCCGCGGCACGAACAGTGCGCGGGTCTCCGGAATGCGCGACCACGGCGCGACCTCCATCACCTGGTTGACCGATCCCGAGCCGGTGCTCGCCCGCACCTGGCGCAGACCCTCGCGTAACCGAACATCCAACTCTCCTCCGGCCGTCGGGAGCAGCTCGAGCTGCAGTCCGTCGTGCTCCGTCAGCTCGACGAGCTCGAGCCTCAGCTCGAGTACCGGCGCCGGCAGCTCCGCGAGCTTGGGTCCGAGCGCAGCCTTGATGCGAGCGAGCTCGGTGGTCGGATCGCGCAGCGTCGCGCTGCGACGCCACGAGCCGCCGCCGACGAGTCGCGCCGACAGTGCAAGCTTGCGCACGAAGCGACCCCTGCGCTCCGGGCGAGCCATCAGCGTCTCGACCAGCGCGCCGAACGCACGTCGGAGCGTCAGCTCGTTGCCGATCGCCTCCGGGAACTCCAGCGCCTCGACGATCTCCGCCGGCGGACGTCGACCGCGAACACGCGCTGCCTTACCGCCTCTCGCCAGGCCCCAGGCGCGCCGGCCGTCCGGCCCCAGACGTTCGGCCACGGCATCACCCGGGAGCCCAGCAAGCTGTCCGACGCGCTTGACCCCGAGCTCGTGCAGCTCCGCGCGCCTGCGCGGTTCCATCGGCACGAGCTCGAGCGGTAGCGGTGCGAGGAAATCCTGCAACCGCTCGTCGGAGACGACCAAGATCTGCCCGGGGCGCGCGACGTTCGCCGCCGCGAGAGCGGCGAACCGGCGCTGCGCTGCGCCCGCACGTGGATCCCAGGCAGTACCGACGGCGGCGAGCGAGCGCCGCAGTGCTGGCTCCAGGCCGCCGTACAACCTCTCAACCCCACGCGTCTCGAAGTAGACGCAGCCCACCCCGGCCGGATCGACGGCGAACCCCGAATCCTCGAGCGCGCGGAGAATCTCTTCCCACGCCTGCTCCGCTGCGGCCGGATCCTGCTCCACCAGGACGAGCTCGGGGCAGGTTGCGAGGGCCTCGCCGAGCCGCATGCCCGGACGGACCCCGAGCCGCTCGGCCTCGGCGGTCACCGGCCCCAGCACGGGCTCCGTTCCGGCTACCGGAGACAGCGCAGCCGGGCGCAGCGCGAGCCCGGGCTGCTTGCGCAGCGCCGCTCGCAAGTCGAATCCCGGGATGAGCAGGCAGGCGATCATGGGAACGTATGTTCTACACGAACACCTGTTCCCCTGTCAAGGGATCGCAACGGCCACGGCGAAAACGGTCCGCCCATGCATGCCAGAGCGCTCCTTGCTCTGCCCCTGATCCTTGCCGTCACGGCCCTCACCCCGAGCGGCTCGGCGGCCAATGCGGGCGTCGCCGCCCTCCAGGTCGGCCTGCGTGCGCACGGCCTTTACGTCGGCCCGATCGACGGGCTCGACGGCCCGGGAACGGCGAAGGCGATCCGCCGGCTCCAGAAGCGGGCGCACATCGCAGTCGACGGCGTCGTCGGGCCGCAGACCAGACGAGCGCTCGGCCGGTTCGCCCGCCACCGCCTCGGCAGCCGCAGGCTGGAGATCGGCAAAGCAGGCTGGGATGTCGCGTCGCTCCAATTCAGGCTCGCCGAGCACGGCTTCCCCTCCGGAGCGTTCGACGGAATCTTCGGACCGCACATCGACGGGGCGCTCCGCCGCTTCCAGGGCTGGGCGGGATTGAAGGAGGACGGCGTCGCGGGGCCCGCCACGCTCCAAGCATTGCGGGCCCCGCCCGCGACGATCCCGCTCCCGCTCGCGTGGCCGCTGACCGCACCGGTCCTCGGTGACCGCTTCGGCCCCCGCGGGGTCAGCTGGCATGCCGGAATCGACCTGCCGGCTCCGCTGGGTACCCCGGTCTATTCGGCCCGCTCGGGTGAGGTCGTCTGGGCCGGTTGGCGCGACGGCGGCTGGGGCTTCCTCGTCATCGTCGCGCACGGGCGTGGAGAGCGGTCGATGTACGCGCACCTTTCGCGGATCGACGTACGCGTCGGCGTGTGGATCGGGCAGGGCGTCCGGGTCGGGCTGATCGGAGCAACGGGCGACGCGACCGGTCCGCACCTGCACTTCGAGGTGCGCATTCGTGGCGCCTCCGTCGATCCGTTGCGAGCGCTTCCCTAGGAGAAGGTCACGAGCGCGGCGCCCATCCTGCCCGCGCCCTGGACGCAGTCGCGCCGTGCCACCGGGGCGAGCTTCGCACAGCCGCGTCCGCGAAACGTCCCGTTCGTGACGACTGCCAGCGTCCGCCCGAGCCACTCGTAACAGTCCGGCCGCACGCGTGCGCCGAGGCGTGCGCACGCGCGGATCAACCGCACCTGTTGCGCGGGCTCGCCGGCGAGAGCCTGATCGGGAACGCCGCGCAGGCAGGCCTCCGCGTCCGCGGCTCTCAGTCGAGCGCAGACGCGCATCTGGTCGAACGGATCCGAGGAGATCGTGAGCGTCGCGGCGCTGATGCAGCCGAATCGCTCCAGCCCGCGCAGATGCCGGCAGGCGCGGCGCAGGTCCTGCGCATCCCTGATCGGGAGCCCGATCGGCCGCTCGAGGAAGTAGCGGTACCAGCAGGGCCTGATGTAGGTCAGCCGTCCGTCGCAGAGGGTTCGCGGCGAGAGCGCGCCACGTGGGCGTGCCGTCCCATCGGCGCCGCGGAGGGAGATCCAGTAGTCGTGGAAGACCCCCTGCGCACAGTCCGGCGCGAAATTCCGCCTGAGGGCGCGGCAGGCCCGCACAGCCTCGCCGAGATTCCCGTAATAGGCGCGAAGCAGCGCATGCCCAAGACCGTGGACGCACGTGTAGACCCGGTAGCGGGTCGGTAGGCGCACGCAAGCCTGCGCGGCGGCCTTGCCCCCCGAGCGGAGGATCTCCGGACCGAGATACATGACGAGCCCCATGCCGAAGCCCGCGGAACAGTTCGGGTTGTTGGAACGCGGGACGTAGCGCTGCAGGTCCGACAGCGTCAGGTGTTGCACCTGCGCGTACTCCCTCCCGACCTCGTGCATCAGGACGTGACAGCTCGCCTCGACCGGACCGCCGACGGCCGACACACGGCGATCGATGCGCGGCAGCTCCCGCGCCGGGTCGCGCGACGCCTGGATGTCCAGGAGGAACAACCGGACGTAACAGTGGTACTGCACCTCGGCATTGTGGATCTGCGTGCACTGCCAGAGCCACGGCTTGCGGGCGGCAGCGGAGTCTGCCGTCAGGGCCAGCGCCGCGAGGACTGCGGCGAGGACGAGCGCCGGCTTCACGCCAACAGTATCTCTGCAGCCGGCCCGACCATTCCGGCCAGACGCGGCACCACGTCGAGCCGGTCCTCGTGGGCGCAGTACGCGATGTCCTCCTCGAGGCCCGGCGGACCGTAGGTCCTGGCATTCAAGGCCTCGAGCGCCGTCGGAAACGCTCGAGCGATCACCTCGGCCGCGATCGCCGCATCGGTGCGCTGCGAGTGGACGAGCTGGACGATGCGTCCCGCGCAGTAGGCGTCGTCGAGTGCGAACGCACCCTTGAAGCCAGCGCAGACGACGACCGCGTCCCCGCCGGCTGCCACCCGCGCCACCGCGGCGAGGTTGAGCAGGCTGCCGAGGACGACCTCCTCGCACCCCTCCGCCGTCTCGAGAATCGCGCGCGTCCCGTTCGTAGTGGAGAGGATCAGCGTGTCAGCCCGCGCCTCCAGGAACTCGCGCGGCGACGCGCCCACGTCGAACCCCTCGACCTGAACGGCGTTGCGCTCGCCGCCGACCAGCGCGTCCGGAAGCTCGGCCCGGAGCGTAAGCGCTTCCTCGATCTCCGCGCAGCAGAGGACCCGGCGGTAGCCCGCGGCAAGTGCCTGCGCGATCGTCGAGGTCGCACGGAGTACGTCGACGACGATCCCAACCGGTGCAGGAGCGGCCTCGGCGGACGTGAAAGCGACGTGAATGCTCATCCAACTACGCTACTTCGCACATGGCTGAGGCCGTCGAGAAGACCTGCTACCGGCATCCGGACCGCGTCACCGGTCTCTCCTGCTCCGAGTGCGGCAGGCCGATCTGCACCGAGTGCATGACGATGGCGCCCGTCGGCATCCGCTGTCCTGAGCACTCGGGGAGGCCCCAGGGTGTCCAGCGCGTGACGCACGGCGTCCAGCGTGCGGCGTTCGAGGGTGCCGGCGCGAAGGTCACCAAGCTGCTGATCGGCGTCAACGTGGCGGCATACGTCGCGGAGCTCGCCCAGGGGGGCGGCGTCTACGGGGTCAACAGCACGATCTACGAAAAGGGCGTGCTCTGGGCGCCGTTCGTCGCGAATGGCGACTACTGGAGGCTCGTGACCGCGGCCTTCCTGCACTACGGACCGTTCCACCTCCTGTTGAACATGCTCGGGCTCTACTGGTTCGGTTCGCTGCTCGAGCAACGGATCGGCTCGGGACGATTCCTCCTGATCTATGTCGTGTCGGGGCTTGCCGGCTCAGCGGGTGCGCTCGTCCTCGATCCGCTCAAGCCGACGGTCGGCGCATCCGGCGCGATCTTCGGCATCCTCGGTGCGGGCCTCGTGCTCGAGCGGCAGCGAGACTACGTCTTCGGTGGCAGCGCCCTCGGCATCATCGTCGCCAACCTCGTGCTGACGTTCGCGTGGCCGAACATCTCGATCGGCGGCCACATCGGCGGCCTGATCGGCGGGGCAGCATCGACGCTCGCGCTCTCCCGCTTCGGACGCGGTCACGCCGTGTACGGACGTGCGGGCCTGTACGGAATCGCGGGGATCGTGGCCGTCGGAATCGTGTCGATCGCGGTTGCGTACTGGAAAGCCAAGGGCTACGCCTGACATTTCCCGTCCGCGGGCGCGTCGATGCGATCGAAATGCAGCGCAAGGACTCGACCGTCCGGCACGCGGGCCGAGCCGCTGGTCCTCATGACGACATCCGCATGGCCCGTCGCAGGAACGCAGACGGACAGCTCGACCGGGGGCCGGGCGCCACCCGGATCCACGGTGCCCCGCTGGACCGCTGTGCTTCCTTCGAGCGTGAAGCCGATCGGCTTCGGCGCCTCTTTGGCAGCGCTGAGGACGACGATGAGCGTTCGTCTCAAGGGCTGTCCGTTCCCGTAGAAGCGCAGGCGGGCATCCTCGTCCGGAGTGGTCCAGCCGTCGGCGGACACACCCTGGCTCGACCACTCCAGGCGATAGCCCCTCGTGGGACGCACGAGCCGTAGCGGCGTCACGTCCGCTCTGCGCACGCCGGCCTCGACCAGATGGAAGCGCGCTTCGTTCCGCGCGACCAGGAGGTAGTCGGCTCCGTGCAGTCCGAGCAGCTTGCCGGCGCTGACGTCCACCGTCCCGTCGTCGGCAGGAAACGGCGTGAACGTGGGCCCGTCGTCGATCCGGAGCGCCTGCGTCACGTCCTTGTTCCAGTACTCCGCCTCCCACCAGTAGGTCGCCGACTCGAGCGGGCTGGGGACGAGCGCGACCGTACTTCCGGAGGGAACCGCGGCATCGATCCAGTCGCGGCGGTCCAGGTGCGGCCTCACCTCCGTCAGCGCCGGTTCGGCGAAGCGCTCGAAGACGTATGCCGCTTCGAACGTGCCGAACCCGGCGAGGGCGATCGCTGCGGAGACCGCCAGTCTCGCTCTGGCCCGACGCGGCCAGATGATGAGCGCCGCCGCCAACGCAGCCACGACGAGCACGGTCGCGCGAACGAACCAGTCGGGGGAAAGATGCAGCCATCCGGCCGCCGTCACGATCGCCGGATGAAATGCAGCGGCCGGCGACGCCCAGAAGATCACCGGTTGCTTGCCGTATGACGCCAGGCCTACGAGCCAAGCAGACACCGCGCCGGCGCCGAGGACCACGACCGCGCGAGCCCATGCCAGCTCGCGACGGACGAGGGTGGCCCCAGTCGCGACGGCAAGGAGCGGCGTGAGATAGAAGAGATAGCGGTCCTGAACGAACGCGTTGGGCGTGAAGCGCAGGTCGAACGACGACACCTCGACCGTCAGCAACGGGACCAGGATCAGGAGCAACCAGGCGAAAGCGTGCGAGCTCTTTCCGGCCGGACGAACCGCGGTGCTCACGGCCCAGGAGACGGCCAGCAGGAAAGGCAGGATGCCGCCCCCGATCACGACGTAGTCGAGATGGACGGCTGCCGAATGCCAGATGCCCGCAGGCAAGAGGTCGCCCCTGAACGGAACGGCATAGTTGCCGACCACAGCGCCCAGCAAGCCGGCGGCAGCGAGGGCGCCGGCAGCGAGAGTTGCGACCGCGTAGACAGAGAAAAGGACTCGATGCGAGGCAATCGCCCGGCGCCACCGCTGTCGAAACTCGAGCGCCGAGAAGGTCAACTCGTGGCCGAGCAGCGCGAGCGGCAAGACGAACGCGAGCACGAAGAGCTGGGTGCGCGCGATGAAGGCGAGGAGCAGGGCGGCGAGCGCAACGACGTCGCGTTTTTGGCTCGGCTCGGCGATCGCCCGCTGACAGAGGAAGATCGCCCACACGAAAGCCGGGTAGGCCGCATTCTCGGTCAGCAGCGCGGTGCTCAACACGAGCCACGGCGTGAAGGCCGAGAGCAGCGCCGCGACTGTGGCGGCGGCACGCGAGCCGGTCACGGAGCGACCGAGAAGATAGGCCGGCCACGCCGCGCTCGCCAGCAGAAAGGGATTCAGCACATGGGCTGCGGTCGCTGCGGCGGGCGCGGTGAAGAGGGCGTAGAAGGGCGCGAGCAACAACGGATAGAGCTGACTCAACGCCGCGTAGTAGGCCCCGTGGATACGCGGCACGAGCGAACCGGTCTCGGCGATGCTCGTTGCCAGCTTCGTGGTCTGAAGCTCGTCGGTCATCACCGCCCAGGTGATCACTCGCGCCGAGTAGTACGCGGCAAACGTGCCGGCGACGACGACGCAGGCGACCACGACCACCCCGTCGCGGGTGATGGAACGGCGAAGGTCACCAGGTTGGAACGTGCGCTTGATCGCACCATGACTGCCCTGAAGCCGCCGCACGAAATCCAGGAAGCTACAACTCCTGGATGGCCAACGTCGTCGTAGACGCCGAGAACGTTCGCCGCTCCCTGTGGCCGAACATGCCTGGTGACGAGCTGGAGGAGCGAAGCAAGGCGTGGGGCGAGGAGCAGGGTCATCAGGTGACCGTCGTCTGGGAGGGAAACGAATCCGGGGACGATCAGATCGTGCGCCTGGTCCGGGAGCTGGAATCGCCCGTCTGGGTCGTCACCTCGGACCGTGGACTGCGTGATCGCGTGCGCGACCGGGCTGAGCGAATCATCGGCGGCGGCTCCTTCGCCAGGGAGCTCCGACAGCAGTAGCCATCCCTCGTTCGAGGGACGCCCTGATCAGAGGCCCCTGCCGATCCGTGCTGTGTGGGCCGCTCCCTCTTTGCTCTCGCGTCGCTCGTCTGCGTGGCCGTCGGCGCCGCCACGCTCGCCCCGGCGACCGCGGTCGGTCGTGCGGTGCTCGACCCTCCCGCGGACGGATGGGTACGCGTCCAGCGACCTCATCCCCCGGCCGGTCACCTGATCGCGGAGGTTCGACCCGGTCGCTCTCTGGCCCTGCACAGCCGCCCCTTCGGCCGCGTGCTTGCGCGAGTCGGCTCCAGGACACCCTTCGGCTCGCCTCGCGCCCTCGGCGTCGTCGCGAGGCAGCACGGGCGCTGGCTCGCTGTCACCGAGGCGGGGGTCGGCAACAACCGCAGCGTCTGGGTGGACGCGCGCGCAGGCGGGCTGCGTTACGAGCGCACGCGTCTCGAGGTGGACGTCGACCTGTCGAGCCGCACGCTCCTCGTGCGCCGAGGCCGAGTCGTCCTTCGCCGCGTGAGGGTCGGCGTCGGGCGCTCCGGCTCCCCCACGCCCACGGGCCGCTTCGCCGTGACCGACAAGCTCAACGGCAGCGCGTACAGCACCGCGTACGGCTGTTGCATCCTGGCGCTCTCGGCGATCCAGCCAAACCTGCCGGCAGGCTGGAGCGGCGGCAACCGCGTCGCCATCCACGGCACGCTCTCGTCGTCGGACTTCGGCCGAGCCGTTTCGGCCGGCTGCGTCCACGCCGGCGACAGAGACCTGCGCTACCTGATGCGGACCGTCCCCCTCGGGACGCCGGTCGTCATCCGGCTCTGAACGTTCAGCCGGCTGCGGCCGCGTAGGCCGTGGCGCCGCTCGCAGCGAGCGCGGCCTGAGCAGCGGCGAGCCGCGCCAGCGGCACACGGTACGGAGAGCACGACACATAGTCGAGTCCGAGCTCGTGACAGAACGCGACCGACCTCGGCTCTCCACCGTGCTCGCCGCAGATGCCCAGCTTCAGCTCGGGCTTCGTCGCCCGTCCTCGCTCGACGCCGATTCGCATCAGGTCGCCGACCCCGCTGACGTCCAGCGTCTCGAACGGGTTCCGGTCGAGCACCCCCTCCTCGAGGTAGTACGTCAGGAACTTCCCTTCGGCGTCGTCCCGGGAGAAGCCGAGCGCGGTCTGCGTCAGGTCATTCGTCCCGAACGAGAAGAAGTCCGCCTGCTCGGCGATCTCGTCGGCCCGGATGCAGGCCCGTGGCAGCTCGATCATCGTCCCGCAGAGGTATTCGACTTCCGGCGCTTCCTCCGCGGCGACGCGCGTCGTCAGCTCACGCAGCCGGAGCAACTCCTCCCGGAAGCCGACGAGCGGATGCATGATCTCGACGAGCGGCGCCTCGCCCGTCCGGTCCTGGACGGCCCGGGCCGCCCGGATGATGGCGCGCACCTGCATCTCGTAGATCTCGGGCCACTGCAGCCCGAGCCGGCACCCGCGTGTGCCGAGCATCGGGTTCGATTCCTGCAGCTGCCGGATGCGGCGGCGCATGCGCTCGTCCGTTGCCTGCTCGGGCGGAGGGAGGAACTCGTGCAGAGGGGGATCGAGTAGGCGGATCGTGACCGGTAGCCCCGCCATGGCCTCGAAGATCGCCTCGAAGTCGCCCTGTTGCATCGGTAGCAGCCTCTCGAGCGCCTGGCGGCGGCCCTCTTCGCCTTCGGCGAGGATCATCTCGCGCACGACCGGCAGCCGGTCCTCGGCCATGAACATGTGCTCCGTCCGGCAGAGCCCGATCCCCTGCGCGCCGAACTCGCGTGCCTTCGCGGCGTCCTGCGGCGTGTCCGCATTCGCGCGCACGTCGAGCCGTCGGTAGTCGTCGCCCCAGCCGAGCACCGTCTCGAGGTCGTCGTTCACCTCGGGTGGGACGAGCGGAACCTCGCCGACGATCACCGCACCCGTCCCGCCGTCGATCGTCAGCACCTCGCCCTCGGCCACGCTTCTGCCGGCGAGCGTGATCGTCCGCGCGTCGAGATCGATCGAGAGCGCCTCGCATCCGGCCACGCACGGCTTGCCCATGCCGCGCGCGACCACAGCAGCGTGCGAGGTCATTCCGCCGTGCGCGGTCAGGATCCCCGCCGCCTGGATCAGGCCGTGGATGTCGTCCGGGGTCGTCTCCCAGCGGACGAGGATCACGCTCTCGCCGGCCTTGCCGCGTTGCTCGGCGGCGTCCGCGTCGAGGACGATCTTGCCGGAGGCCGCGCCCGGCGACGCGTTGAGCCCTTTCGCCGCGACCTCCCACTGCGCGGTCGGATCGATCATCGGATGGAGGAGCTGGTCGAGCTGCCCCGGATCGATGCGCAGAACCGCGTCCTCCCGGGAGATCAGGCCTTCGCCGACCATGTCGACCGCGGCCTTGACCGCCGCCGCTGCTGTGCGCTTCGCAGAGCGTGTCTGCAGCAGGTAGAGCGTTTGGTCCTCGACGGTGAACTCGATGTCCTGCATGTCCCGGTAGTGCTCCTCGAGGCGGCGCATCGTCTCGAGCAGCTGCTCGAAGGCGACCGGGAGCTTGTGCTGCATCTCCGCCAACGGTTGCGGCGTGCGGATTCCGGCGACGACGTCCTCGCCCTGCGCGTTCGCAAGGAACTCGCCGTACAGACCCGGCTCGCCGGTCGAGGGATCCCGCGTGAAGGCCACGCCGGTCCCGGACTCGTTCCCCTTGTTGCCGAAGACCATCTGGACGACGTTGACGGCGGTCCCGAGATCGTCCGGAATGTCGTACCTGCGGCGATAGACCTTCGCGCGCGGCGCCTCCCACGAGTCGAACACCGCGCGCACCGCGCGCGTCAGTTGCTCACGCGGGTCCTGCGGGAAGTCACGTCCCGTCTCGTCGCGATAGATCCGGCGGTACGTGTCGAGTAGCTCGACGAGGTCCTGCGCCGTCAGGTCGACGTCCTGCGCCACGCCGCGCGCCGTCTTCAGGTCGGTCAGCGCCTGTTCGAACCGATGCGCATCGATCCCCTCGACCACCTCGCCGTACATCTGGATCAGGCGCCGGTAGGAGTCGTTCGCGAAGCGCTCGTTCCCCGTCGCGCGCGCGAGACCCTGCAAGGCCTCGTCGTTGAGACCGAGGTTGAGGATGGTGTCCATCATCCCGGGCATCGACACGGCCGCACCGGAGCGAACCGAGACGAGCAGCGGATCGTTCCCGCCGCCGAAGCGCTTGCCGGTCTTCTGTTCGAGTACGGCGAGATGGCGCTCCACCTCCTCATCGAGCCCGTCCGGCAGCGCCCGGCCGTTCGACATGTAGGCGCGGCACGCGTCGGTCGTGATCGTGAAACCGGCCGGAACCGGCACGCCCAGCTGTGTCATCTCGGCCAGACCGACGCCCTTGCCGCCGAGCAGGTCGCGTCCTCTGTCGGAGGGCTCGTCGAAGTCGAAGACGAAGCGCGGGGCGTTCAAGGCGGAGATCCTCTCACAAATGCCCTGCAATATTCGCGGTTATTCCCTCGCCGTGATGGGCCGTATCGGGTTGTCCGGGGGCGGGTGCAGGGGTTTTGCGAAGGATCGCAGCTCCGGAACGTGCTACGGAAAACGGCGGTGAGGGTGAGGGCATATGTCTGGGTGATATGGCCGAGGTCGCGGTACACGATCGTGTGGGCGACGACCATCGGGCACTGCCGCTGGTTGTCGGCTATGAGGACGATGCACCCTGCCGAATGTCGACGATCACGACCTCAGGCGAATAGCCGCGCACCTTGAGGAGGAGATCCTCGGCGGTGGCGCACTGGCCGACGACCTCGAATCCGGTCTCGGCCAGGAGCCGCGCCAATAACCTCGCGGAGGAGGACGCTGTCTTCGGCGAGCACTACCCGCACGGGATCTCCGCTCGCACGCGCGTGCCGCCGCCGCCTGGGCTCCAGACACGCAAGCGGCCGCCGAGCGCCTCGACGCGATCAGCAAGACCACGGATTCCCGAGCCGCCGTCGGTGTTCGCGCCCCCCACGCCGTCGTCGACGACCTCGACCACCAGCTCGCCATTCCTACGGGTGATGTCGACCTTCGCGCCCGCCGCCCGGGCGTATTTCGCGACGTTCGCAAGACCCTCGGAGACAAGGTAGTAGGCCGCCATCTCGATCCGCTCGGGCAAGCGCCCGTCGAGATCGACCGTCAGCCGCACCGGAACCGGCGCTCGCGCGACCAGGCTCTCGAGCGCGACCTCGAGCCCGTGCCCCGCAACGACGGCAGGGTGGATACCGCGGGCAAGTTCGCGCAGCTCATGCAACGACTCGACGAGCTCGTGCCTTGCCTGCTCGAGCGCCCGGCTCGTCTCCGGATCCGAATCGAGCCGTTCGCCCAGAAGTCCGAGCTCGAGCGACAGCGCGACCAGCCGCCGCTGGGCGCCGTCGTGAAGGTCGCGCTCCAGTCGCCGCCGTTCGCTCTGCGCGGCCTCGAGGATTCGCGCCCGCGACCCCCTCAGCTCCTCCAAGCGCGCCAGCAGCTCCGACTGAAGCCGAGCGTTCTCGAGCGCGATCCCGACGGCCGCGGTGACGGCGTCGAGCAGCTCCGGCTCCTCTCGAAGCGACGCGTCGTGAAGGAGGGCCGCCACATGCTCCCCTCTGAGCTCGATCAATGTCGTCTCCCGCCCGCTTCCCTCCCGCGGCAGATCGACCGGGCGTCCCTCAAGATCCGCGTACATCTGGTATTGCGACAGCCAGAACGCCAGCGTCAGCGACGGGTCACGCAGCGCCCGCGCCAAGGAATCGCGCAGGCCCGCGGGCGCCGGGTGCGCCCGCA
>VAWR01000049.1 GCA_005885245.1 Actinomycetota bacterium
CGTCTCCAAGATCGGGGAGGAGCAGCTCTTCTACCTGATGTCACGCGGTCTCTCGGAGGCCGAGGCCTCGGCGCTGATCGTGTCCGGCTTCGTCGAGCCGATCACGAAAGAGCTGCCGCTCGAGTACGCGGTCGAGATGAACCGTCTGATCCAGCTCCAGATGGAAGGCTCCGTCGGCTAGCACGTGCAGGTCGAGCAGGTCGACTTCGTCTCCGTCCCGACCCGGGATGCTGCGCGAGCCGTGGCGTGGTATCGCGACGTGCTGGGCCTACACGAGAGCGACTACACCGAAGGTGAGGTCGAGGCGTCGAACATCACGTTTTCGTTCTGGCGACCGGAGGACGACAGTCTGTCCTTCACCCCGAACGAGAGCGGTGTCGCGCTTCGGGTCGCCGACGTTGCCGCGGCGGTCGAGGAAGTGAGGGCGGCCGGTGGCGAGGTCATGGGAATCGAGGACACGGGCGTCTGCCACATGGGCTTCGTGCGCGATCCCGACGGCAACGTGATCATCCTCCACCACAGGTACGCACCTCGTGTCGCACGCTGAGGCGCTCGCGGCCTACCGCGCCCTTCCGCTCCCGGACACGACCGCGGAGCACTGGCGCTTCACCGACCTGAAGGGCTTCGACCCTGACGGTTTCGAACAGATCCAGGGGACAGTCCCTGGGACCGGGCAGGTCGGGACGATGCTCGACCTGGACGTGGCAGGGCTCGCCACGATCAGCGAGGCCGGTATCGAGATCGAGCGTAGCCCCGAAGGGATCACCTTCGCGCCACTGCCGGAGGACCACGAGCGCCTCTACTCGCTGGTCGGCTGGGACGAGAAGTTCGCCGCGCACAACGCCGCGGTCTGGCAGCACGGCCTGCTGGTGGTCGTACCGGCGGGCGTCGAGCTCGACAAGCCGCTCTACGTGCGCGTCACCAACTCGGTTGAAGACGGCTCGCTGTTCTGGCGTCTGCTCGTCGTTGCGGAGCGCGGCGCCCGCTTCACGCTCGTCGAGGAAGTCGTCTCGGCCGCCCCCGACCTTCACTCGTACACGAACACGGCCCAGGAGTTCTTCCTCGAGCAGGGCTCGAAGTTCGAGTACGTCTCGATCCAGAATCTCTCCCGGGAGACGTGGCACTTCGCCACCCACCATGCCCGGGTCGAGCGCGATGCAGAGCTGGACTGGGTCGCCGGCGGCTTCGGCTCGAAGAAGGGCAAGGTGCGGATCCAGAACGACCTCGCCGGTGAGGGAGCGACCTCCCGGGTGACGGGTGCGTACTTCACGGACGGCGACCAGCACCTCGACTACGACACCTTCCAGGAGCACATCGCGCCGAACACGACCTCCGACTTCGCCTTCAAGGGCGCGCTGCGCGACACCTCCACGGCGGTCTGGCGCGGGATGATCCGCGTGGAGAAGGACGCGCAGAAGACGAACGCGTACCAGGAGAACCGCAACCTGATGCTCTCGCCGACGACACACGCGGTGCCGATCCCGGGCCTCGAGATCCTGGCCAACGACGTCCGCTGCACGCACGGCGCCACCGTGAGCCGCGTCGACCGCGAGGAGCTCTTCTACGCCATGGCGCGGGGACTCTCGCGCGGCGACGCCGAGCGGCTGATCGTGCGCGGCTTCTTCCAGAACATCCTCGATCGCATCGAGTTCGAGGCCGTTCGCGAGTCGCTAGCCGCGGCTCTCGAGGCACGGATCCCACAGGCCTGACCGGGCAGCGCTGGTCTGACCTGGTTTCGCACTCCTTCCACCGGATGGGAAGTATTTCCCATCTGGTAGGAAGTATTTCCCACTACGTGGGAGGAATATCCCACCCGACGGGATATCTTGACGAGGGATCATGCCCTCCGCGAGCCTCAGGACATTGCCGATCTTTCGCTCTGCCACGCAGGCAAGGCTCCTAACCCACCTCTTCGTAATCGGCGGCGATCAGCCGCTCAGCTTGACGGCCCTGCGTGAACGAATCGACGCTCCACTCTCCACAGTGCAGAGGGAGGTCGAGCAACTCGAGAGGGCTGGCCTCGTGGCCTCAGAGCGTATTGGCAACACGCGCCTTGTTCATGCGAACCGAGACTCGCCCTACTTCGGCGATCTGCAATCGCTGCTGCTAAAGGCGTTCGGACCAACAACCCTTCTTACCTCACTCTTGGGGCGTATTCCGCGGGTGGCGGAGGCGTACATCTACGGGTCATGGGCCCGGCGATATCACGGCGAAGCGGGGCCTGTCCCGCGTGACCTAGACGTGCTCGTCATTGGAGATCCGAACCCAAACGCCGTGTATCGAGCCGCTCGCCGCGCCGAATCGGAGTTGAATCTAGAGGTCAACCCGATCATCGCCACTCACGACGAGTGGCAGAAGCCCCGTGGACTGCTGAAGCGCATTCAAGTTGGCCCTCTCGTTGAACTGGAGCTCGACCATCAGACGTAGAGCAAAGTCCATCGCTGACCTGCTGCACGAAGGTCGATTGGAACGGATCCAGGAGGACCGAGAAGAGGCGGACGACCTGCTCGGCCACGCCGAGACACATCTGCGATCCGCGAAGAAGCTTTTAGGGGAAGATCCAGAAGGCGCATATCAACTGCTCTACGATGCAGCACGCAAGGCGACGGCGGCGGACATGCTGGCGCAGGGATACCGCGCTAAGTCCGACCAGCCGGGTGCGCACGCCACCGTTGTCCTGTACGCGGAGGAGGCACTCGCGCAGGTCGCTGATGGCGAAGCCCTCGCGAACTTTGATCGAATGCGCAGGAGTCGAAATCGCACTGAGTACGGCTCCATGACGGTCGGATCTTCCCAAGTGGAGGCCGACCTAGAACACGCCCGGGCGATTGTGGAAGCTGTGCGCCAGCGTCTGCGCTGACGTTCGGCCGGGCCGCGTACGTCAGAGCGGCCCGGGTACGATGAACCCGTGGCCGTAAGGACGAAGCCGAGGTTGGATGCGCGCAAGCTACGCGCCGATTTTCCGATCTTCGAACAGGAAGTGCGCGGCAAGCCGCTCGCGTATCTGGACTCCGCCGTCAGCGCGCACAAGCCGAGACAGGTACTCGACAAGCTCCGTACCTTCTACGAGACCTCGTACGCGAACGTGCACCGCGGTGTCTACACGCTCTCCGAGCTGGCGACGGCGGAATACGAGGGCGCACGCGAGAAGGTCGCAAGATTCGTCAACGCCAACGAGGCACGCGAGTTGATCTTCACGCACGGTGCGACCGAGAGCATCAACCTGGTCGCATACGCGTGGGGCCTCGACAACCTCGGGCCCGGCGACGTCGTCGTCGTCACGGAGCTCGAGCACCATTCGAACTTCGTTCCCTGGCAGTACATTGCGAAGCGAACAGGTGCCGCCTTCAGAGCGATTCCGCTCGACGACCGCGGTGAGCTACGGCTCGACACGCTGGACGAGATCGCACGCTCGGGCAACGTCAAGGTCGTCGCCAACAACCTCGTCTCAAACGCGCTCGGCACGATCAATCCCGTCGAGCGGCTCGGTGCCTGGGCACACGAGCAAGGCGCGATCATGGTCGTGGACGCGGCGCAGGCGGCTCCGCATCACGCCGTGGACGTCCAGCAGCTCGACTGCGATTTCCTCGCCTTCTCCGCCCACAAGATGTGCGGGCCGACGAGCGTCGGAGCGCTGTGGGGACGCGCCGAGCTGCTCGAGGCGATGGCGCCCTTCAATCTCGGTGGCCACATGATCAGGTCCGTGAAGCTCGAGGAGACGACCTGGGGACAGCTGCCGTACAAGTTCGAGGCAGGAACGCAGCCGATCGCAGAGGCCGTCGGCTTCGGCGCCGCCATCGATTATCTGAACGACGTCGGTCTCGACGCGATCGAGGATCACGAGCGCGAACTTCTCGTCTACGCGCTCGAGCGCATGGCCGAAGTGCCCGGGCTCGTCACATACGGCCCCGCTCCCGAGCGACGCGCCGGCATCATCTCCTTCAACCTCGAGACCGTGCACCCGCACGATGTCGCGCAGATCCTCGACATGGAAGGCGTCGCGATTCGCGCAGGTCACCACTGCTGCCAGCCGCTGATGGCGAAGCTCGGAGTGGCCGCGACCAACCGGGCGAGCTTCTACCTCTACACCATTCCCGAGGAGATCGACCGCCTCGTCGAGGGCCTGCACAAGGCCCAGAAGCTGCTTGCGCAATGAGTGAATTCGACCAGATGTACCGCGAGGTGATCCTCGATCACTACAAGAACCCTCGCGGCCACGGCGAGCTCGACGATGCAGACGCACATGCCGAAGGTCAGAACCCGCTCTGTGGTGACGAGGTCTCGATCTTCGTTGCGTTCGGCGAAGACGGCGACACGATCGACGAGGTGAAGTTCTCAGGGCGTGGTTGCGCGATCTCGCAGGCGGCCACCTCGATGCTGACCGAGATGGTGAAAGGACGCAGCGCCGCAGAGGTCGCGGCGCTACCGCGCGACGAGCTGCTGGACGAGATCGGCATCCCGTTGACGCCCGTCCGCCTGAAGTGCGCGCTGCTCGGCCTCTCGACCCTCAAGCTCGCCTTGCACAAGGCCAGGGGAACGCCGCTGCCGGAAGAGTGGGCCGGGGCCTCGAGCGACCTCGAACTCAAATAGGACGTGGCCGAGCTCGACGTCTGCCCGGTGGAGGAGCTGCCGCCGTGCTCCGTCAAGATCCTCTACGCCGGAGCGATCGCGGTCGGCGTCTACAACCTCGGCGGCGAGTACTACGCCATCGAGGATCGCTGCTCGCATGACGACGGCCCCCTGTGCGAGGGCGACTTCGACTGTGACGACGGGATCGCGATCTGCCCGCGCCACGGTGCGAACATCGACATCCGGAGCGGCCGTGCCCTGACGCTGCCTGCCGTCGAGCCGGTCCAGACCTTCCCGGTGCGTGTCGACGACGGGATGATCAAGGTCAAGCTTGTCTGAACAGCGCGGCCTGTCTGAACCGACGCGCTGCTGGACGTCTACCGACCCGCTGTACGTCGCCTACCACGACGAGGAATGGGGCCGTCCCGTAACCGACGAGCGTGGCCTGCTCGAGCGACTCTGCCTCGAAGGGTTCCAGTCCGGCCTGTCGTGGCTCACGATCCTCCGCAAGCGGGAAAACTTCAGGACGGCGTTCGCCGGCTTCGATCCCGAGCGCGTCGCGCGATACGGGCAGCGGGACGTCGCGCGGCTGCTTCGCGACGAGGGCATCGTCAGGCACCGCGGCAAGATCGAGGCGGCGATCGCCAACGCCCGCGGAACGTTGGCGCTGCGCGACGCGGGGACGCCGCTGGAGGAGCTCGTCTGGCGGCACCGTCCTCGACGCCGCCGGGCGCCGCGCAGCTTCGCCGAGCTCGCGCCGGCCACCCCGGAGTCCACCGCACTCTCCAAGGAGCTCAAGCGGGCCGGGTTCCGTTTTGTCGGGCCGACCACCGTCTACGCGGCGATGCAGGCCTGTGGAGTCGTCAACGACCACCTGGCGAGGTGCTACGTGCGCGCCGACGTCCAGCGCGACATCGAAGCGACGTTCCGCTGATGCTCGACGACCGCGTTCGCGCAGTGCTCGCACGCCTGGAGCAGCAGGATGCCGAAGAGCGTGAGCTTGGACTCCCGCCGGCAGAGCGGGGACGGGCTGTCGCGCGAACGACGGGGGAGTTCCTCTTCGCGCTCGTCGCGCCGCAGTGGGACTGCGAGGTTCTCGAGATCGGCGGCTCCCGCGGCTATTCGACGATCTGGCTCGCGGCGGGCGTGCGCTACCTCGGCGGGCGAGTCCTCTCGCTCGAGAGCGATCCCCGCAAGATCGCGGCCTGGCGGGCCAACATCGCCGAGGCGGGGCTCGAAGACTGGGCCGACCTGATCGAAGGAGACGCAGCCGAGACCATTCCCGCGATCGAGGATGTCTTCGACGTCGTCTTCCTCGACGCCGAGAAGGAGGATTACGAGCAGCTCTTCCGGGCGGCACGCCCGAAGCTCGAGCCGGGGGCGCTGGTGGTCGCGGACAACGTCCTCTCCCACGAAGACAGCCTCGGCGCGTACACGCGCGCCCGCCAGAGCGATCCCACGTTGCGGTCCGTCACCGTCCCGCTCGACCGCGGCCTCGAGTTGTCCGTCATCCTCGAGGGCGACCTCGGGGACGACTGATACTCTGCGCTTAACCGCGGAAAGGAGGTGGTCCGAGAGTGGAGATTTCTAGTTCGGGCAGTGGAGGTACCAGCGGGTAGAGGTGCGTCCCCGGACCTACGGGGAATCGCCTAGCCAGCGTGGGGGACGACGCGTTACGCGCCGCGCGGCCCACGACTCTCGGGTCGGCGCAGGAAAGCGCCTCTACTAATCCACCGCTGGTCACCGGATCGGGGCCGCCGCAAGGCGGCCCCTGTCTTTCTCCGGCTCCTACCTGCGGCTGCCGTACTTGCGATCCCAGCCGAGGTCCGCCAGCAAGAACGAAAATGCGATAGCGGCCAGCCCCCAAGCGATGAGATCGGCGTAGTTGTCGTCCACGAAGACTGCAAGCACGAAGACGAGCGTCGCCAGCATCAGCAGCAACGTCCTGACTCCGAAGTTGACCACGGTTCTCCTTTCCTGGGACATCCGTGACGTTCGCCTTCGGGCCGGGGACCCCTGCCCTGGGACGATCAGGCGGCGCGGCGCAGCTGATCGTCGAGCGGCAAGAGCGGCAGCTCGAACGTCCGTACCGCATCGTCGTCCGTGACGACGTTGTCCCCGTGTTCCAACATCTTCAGCAGGTCTCGGGTCAACGGAATGTTCCCGGGAAGGCGCTCCGTCACGAGAGCATTGACCTTCATGAGGGCGACCGGCACGTGGACGCTCGGGCGTCGCATGCCTCGGACGCGCTTGAGCCGTTCCCAGAACTCGTTCCAGGTGACGACGTCGGGGCCGCCCACCTCGTAGGTTCGGCCGGTCACGTCGGCCCGCTCGACGGCGTCGCCGAAGTACTTCGCGACGTCGTCCGCCCAGATCGGCTGGATGCGCTGTCGCCCGGTGCCGATGATCGGCGTCACCGGCGTCAGCTTGGCCAGCTTGACGAACGTGGGCAGGATGCCACCGTCGGAACCGAAGACGAAGCTCGGACGGAAGATCACGTGCGGGATTCCGGCTGAACGAACGAGCTGCTCGGTCTCCCATTTCGCCCCGAAGTACGGAACCAGGTCCTTCGTCTGTTCGGTCGTGCCGAGAGCGCTCATGTGGACGAACCGCTGCGCGCCGGCCTCGGTGGCAGCGGCAAGGAGATCGCGCGTTCCTTCGACCATGACTCGCCGGAACTGTTCCGCCTTCCCCTGGCGGATGGCCACGAGCTGGACGACCGTCTCGGCTCCGGTGGCTGCGCGCGCGAGGCTCTCGCGATTGGTGACGTCGCCCTCGACGAGCTCACAGCCCCAGGCGCTGAGCCTGGCCGCCTTGCGGGCGTCGCGCACGAGGCAGCGGACGGAGAGGTCGCGGCCACGTAGCTCATGGGCGACATGGCCGCCCACGAAGCCGGTGCCGCCCGTGACCAGGATCATCCGGCCGTCTCTTTCTGAAAGTTCTGCCAATAGCGGGAAGGAGTGGGGCCGCGCTGGCCCTGGTACTTGGAGCCGATCTCACCCGAGCCGTACGGCGTCTCGGCTGGTTCGGTCAGCTGGACGAACGAGATCTGGCCGATCTTCATCTCCGGATAGATCGTCACCGGCAGGTTCGCGACGTTCGAGAGCTCGAGCGTCACATGCCCGTCCCAACCGGGATCGATGAAGCCCGCGGTGGAGTGGATCAGGAGACCGAGACGGCCGAGGCTGCTGTTGTGAGTGGAGATGAACGACTTCGTGACGAGGAACAAACCGCTCGCCGAGGACACCTCGATACACCGGACGGGAACGCTCGGGACCTCGCGCACGCTGACGATTCCCCTGAACTGGCTGCGCATGTATTCCTCGGGGATCTGCCTATGCCCGAGCAGACCGAGGGCGCGAAGCTTGCTTGACAACGAGTCGTTACGCATCATGGGGCCGGTCGTCGCACAACGCGTATGGCCGGTTCCACCGACGCGATAGACGAGAGGCCGAGTCCGCTGCGGTGCGACCTTGTAGCCGGCCTTGGCGACCTCGACAAGAATTTCGTCGTCGGCGCAAGTAATTTCCGCTGCGGCCGTCGTCCCGTCGCCGAGCACGTAAGGGTCAACCGCCCAAGGAGCGCCCGCGAGTGGAATGTGGTGGTTCACCTCTCCGTGTACCCGCAGCGTTTCTCGGATCCGCCCAGTCGTGACAATGCGGTCGACCCTCCGACCATGCTCTCGATCGCGCTTGGCAATGGTCCGCCACTGATGATCTACGTCTGTCACGAGCGTCGTCCCATCTGAGAACCGAACTTCGAAGCAAGGCCGACCCGTCATCGGCGGCGTCGCCGCGAGGACCACAGCCGGAAGACCTTCCTCGTCGAAGACGAGATCACCCACCCGCAGCTCGCCCATTGTTCTCCAGCCCTGAGTCGTAGGAACAGGCGTGTCGAGAGCCAAAGCCTTCCCTTCCAAGCGAGCTACTAGGTCATCGGGCAGTCGGATGCGTTCCAACGTGGACCCGAGCACGAATTCACCAGGGTGGAGCACGAACGGCGTATCCCCCTCGACCTCCACCAGCTCGGTCAGGTCCTCCTGCGGCTTGCGAACGTCGATGTAGGGGTAGCGGTTGTTGTGGAAGACCCGGAAGAACCGGTCGACTCGGACGTCCACGCTGGACGGTTGCAGGAGGGAATCGTCGTACGGATCGATCTCGATCCGGCCTTGCTCCAGGAGGCGGGCGATCGTGCGATCCGAGAGAACCACGGCGCGATTCTACGGCCGCACGGGCTCTGTTAGTTTTCCCCACCTTGCCCACGCGGTACGTCCTTCAGCCTGTCGATCCCAACGCTCGCTACAAGCTGCGCCGCGCGGAGGCACGTCAACGACGCCACAAACACCGGCTCGTTGCGGCGGGCGCGCTGCTCGCGTTGATCGCGGCAGGAGTCGTCGGCGGTGTCATTGCGACGCACATCCGCGGACACAAGACGGTCCGGGCCGCAGCGCGGGACCGGCAGGCGCCGACGCCGCAGATCCTGCAGCCGCGGCCGCTTCCGGACGAGGTTCGCGGCGTCCACGTGACGATGGCGCTCGCCGGGGCCCCCGGCAAGCTCGAGCAATACATCGCGATGAAGCGGGCCGGTCTGAACGCGATCGAGCTCGACGTCAAGGACGAGAACGGCGAGATCGGCTTTCTCGCCAACGTTCCGCTCGCACGGCGGGTGGACTCGGCGAAGGCCTACTACAACGCCGAGCGCGCCGTCGCGAAGATCCACGCGGCAGGTCTCTATCTGATCGGCCGCATCGTCACCTTCGAGGATCCCCTGCTCTCGCTGGGCGCACCCCAGCTCGCGATCCGTCGCGCCGACGGGTCGCGCTGGCTGAACAACAGCGGTCTCGGCTGGACGAATCCTTATGATCGGCGCGTCTGGAAGTACAACATCGACGTCGCCGAGCAGGCCGCCAAGCTCGGTTTCGACGAGATCCAGTTCGACTACGTGCGCTTCCCGAGCGACGGGGACATCTCGCAGATCCGCTACCCGGGGAAGCACGCCCAGCCGATGGGTTGGACGATTCCGATGTTCCTCAGGTACGCGCGCTCACGGCTCAAGCCGCTCGGCGTACGGATCTCGACCGACGTCTTCGGACTCTCCGCGACCCGGAATCTCGGCATCGGGCAGTTCCCGCGCCGGATCTCGCGCTTCGTCGACGCGATCTATCCCATGGTCTACCCGTCGCACTACGTCCCCGGCGAATACAACATCGTCGAGCCGGACACCCGGCCGGGCACGACCGTTGCCTACTCGCTGCGCGACTTCCGCAACGCCGTGCGCGGCAGCAGGGCCAAGCTGATTCCCTGGCTACAGGACTTCTCGCTCGGCCGCACCTACACGCTCGCGGACGTCCAGGATCAGATCCAGGCTGCGAGGCTCGAGCACACGAAGGGCTTCATGCTCTGGAACGCCGTCGGCGTCTACACCGTCAAAGCGCTCTCGACGCCGGCCTTCCGCTAAGCCCTGCAAACCGGCTATTCACCTATACAGGGCGGCCGTCGGCTGCGCTATCGTCAGCTTGTGCCCCTTCCAGCAATACATGCCGGCTTCTGGCCCGCGATCACGCGGCGCCAGAGTCCACCCTCGCCCTTAGCAAGGCATTCCAGCCTTGCTGCGGTTGAGTGCGGCCTCTGGCTTGGTGCTCGCGACCCAGAAACTCGGCGGCATTACTGGAAGGGGCACTAATGGCCACCACGAAGGCGATCGAGCTCAAGACCGGGATTCCGGGGCCCCGCTCGAAGGAGATCCTCGAGCGCAAAGACCGGGTGGTTGCCGATCCGCTTTCCATCTTCCTGCCGGTCGTGATCGAGCACGGCGAGGGTGCCACGCTCACGGACGTCGACGGCAACACCTTCCTCGACTTCACCGGCGGCGTCGGCTGCCTCAACGTCGGCCACGCGCATCCGCGTGTGGTCGAGGCGATCTCCGAGCAGGCGACGAAGTTCCTCCATACCGACTTCACGATCGTGCCGTACGAGGTCTACGTCACGCTCGCCGAGCGTCTCGTTGCGACAGCGCCGATCTCGGGGCAGGCGAAGGCCGCATTCTTCAACGCGGGCACCGAGGCGGTCGAGAACGCCGTCAAGTTCGCGCGGGCCTACACCAAGCGCCCTGCCGTGATCGGCTTCGAGGGCGGCTTTCACGGACGAACGCTGCTGTCGCTGACGCTGACCTCCAAGACTCATCCGTACAAGGCAGGGCTCGGCCCGTTCGCGCCCGAGGTGTACCGGCTTCCCTTCGCGCAGGAGTACCGCGGCCCGACTGCCGCGGAGGCGCTCGGCGCACTGGAGCGCGCGCTCGTCACCCAGGTCGCGGCGGAAAGCGTTGCGGCAATCGTGATCGAGCCGGTACAAGGGGAGGGCGGGTTCGTCGTCGCGCCGCCGGAG
>VAWR01000050.1 GCA_005885245.1 Actinomycetota bacterium
CCGACAGCTCGCCCTTGGCGATAAAACCGCGAGCCGGGCTTTCCGCCAGGCGGCGCCGGTACCAGGCGACCTCGCGGCTCGAAATCAGGATCACCACCGGCGGATCATCGCCCCGAGCGAGCAACTTGGCCACCTCGAAGCCGTCACCGTCGGGCAGGCCGATGTCGAGCAGCACGATCGCGGGGCGCAGCCGCGCGACCGCGGCTAGACGGTTGATGCCACGCGGTTAGGCGGTGTAGTCGACGAGGGCGCGGCTGGGTCGGCCGAGTTGGTGGTTGAGGCTGATGCAGGCGGTGAGGGCGAGGAGGCGGAGGTAGATGCGGACGCAGAGGTTGCGCAGTGTGCGGGCGCCGTGGCGTTCGAGGCTGAGCAGGTCTTTGCAGGTGAAGAAGACCGACTCGATTCGCTGCCGGATCGGTGCCAGGTGCGGGCCGCGCTGGGGTTCGTCTCGGCGCGCCGGCCGCAGGATTGTGCCGCCGAGTGCGGCGACCGCCTCGGCGAACTCGCGGCCGGCGTAGCCCTTGTCGCAGACGATCGTCTCGCCGCCGCGCAGGCAGCGCGCGAGCAGCGGTAGCGCCACCTCCCGTTCGGGCCGATCGGCCGGAGCCAGCGCTGCCGCGCGCGGCGTCCCGTCGGGAGCACAGGCGAGGTGGAGACGGACGCCGAAGAACCAGCGCGAGTGGCTGCGCGAGTAGCCGTAGCCGCACGCCTCAGCGAGTTGGGAGCGTCGTGCCGTTTCGACCGAGCGGCCACACTCGACCGGGGTCGAGTCGAGCAGCAGCAGGTCGTCGGCCGCGCCGGGACTGTTCGCGGCAAAGACGCCGACCAGCCACTCGATCGTCTCGGTCAGCCGCGCGCGCCGCTTGTGCAGCGCGTCCTGGCTCGGCAGGTACGGAAACAGGTGCCCCAGCTGCCGGCGAGCCGCCTTCAGGAAGCGGCGGTCGCTCGGCTTGCCCATCAACACCTGGGCGACGCAGAGCGTCACCACCTCCGCGTCGCTCAGGCGACGGCGCGCGTTGCGCCGCCGCTCCGGTAGCAGATCGTCGGCCGTGCAGTAGACACTGATGCAGAGCAGGTCGAGGTCGGCGTCCATCGTGGCCTCCAGGTCGACGGTGCGGTTTGCACCGCCGGCTTCGACCTGCCCCGCCTGGTCCCTCGTGCCACGGGCTCTGCCGTGGCATCAATCATCTAGCCCGTTGACTGCCCTCCGGGGCGGTCGTACGATCGACCGGTGATCCGAGGCACGCTCGCCGCTTGCGCCGCGGCGCTTCTGGTGCTCGCCGGTTCGGCCTCAGCCGCCGGGAAGTCGGCCTACCCGGTGGCGTACCACGCGTTCGAGTTGGGCTCCGGCACGACGAGCGGAACGCAGCTCGACAAAAACGGCGCGCTCGTCCTCGCCAAGACCGGTCTGACCACGGTGAGCTACGCAGATCCCTTCGGCTATCCAACGCGTGACTACCTGGCGGGAACCTGGACGTCCGTGTGGCAGCCGGCAGGCTTTCCCTTCCTGGAGCTTGTCTCCTCGTGGAACGCGGACACGCCCGCCGGCACGTGGATCCAGGTCGAGATGCGCGCAACCGCCGCAGACGACGGTCACCTGACCAAGTGGTACGTCATGGGACGGTGGGCGTACGGAGACGGAGACATTCACCGCACCTCCGTCGGCGGCCAGGGCGACAAGGACGGCTACGTCGCGATCGACACCTTCGTCCCGAAGAGGCCGATGTCGTCCTACCAACTCCAGCTGACGCTCTATCGCGCTGCCGGCAGCAGCGCGACGCCGAAGGTGTCGCGCATCGGCGCCGTCGTCTCCGATCCGGTGACGGTGAAGCCGTACGTGCCGAGCACGACCACGATGACGCAATCAGTCGAGCTTCCCGTGCCGCGCTACTCGCAGGAGCTCCATCGCGGCGAGTATCCGCAGTTCGACAACGGGGGAGAGGCGTGGTGCAGTCCCACCTCCACGTCCATGGTCGTCGCTTACTGGAACAGGGGACCGGCGCCCGCCGATTACGCATACGTCCTGAACGACTACCCGGCCACGACCGATCCGCAAGTGGACTACGCCGCCCGATACGTGTTCGACTACCACTACAACGGCGCCGGCAACTGGCCGTTCAACGCGGCCTATGCCGCGCATTTCGGGCTCGAGAGCGAGGTGACGCAGCTGCACTCCCTCGCCGAGGCCGAGCAATTCGTCAAGGCCGGCATTCCACTCGTGATCTCGATCGCGTTCAACTCCGGCAAGCTCGACGGCTTCTTCTTCAAGAGCACGAACGGTCACCTGATGGTCCTCGTCGGCTTCACGGCTGACGGAAACCCGATCGTCAACGATCCGGCCTCGCCCGACGACGCGAGCGTCCGCCACGTCTACGACCGCGCTCAGTTCGAGGACGCGTGGATGAGCGCAACGGGTGGCATCGTGTACGTGATCCATCCGCCCTCCGTGCCGCTACCGCAGTCGAGCGGGGGCAACTGGTAGGACTGCGCTACCAGTTCGTCGACTGCCGCTGGGCGCTCGGTGAGCCGAAGCGCGGCCGTGAGCTCTACCTCGCCGGGCACATACCCGGTGCGAGCTTCCTCGACGTGGACACCGACCTGTCGGCGCCGGCCGGAGAGCGCGGACGCCATCCGCTTCCGGCCGTCGGCGACTTCGCGCGAGCAGCCGGAGCCGCGGGCATCGGCCCCGGCGTCTTCGTCGTCGCCTACGGATCGATGGGCGGCGCAGAGCGTCTCTGGTGGCTGCTGCGTCACTTCGGCCACGACGATTGCGCAGTTCTCGACCTGGACGCGTGGCATGGGCCGCTCTCGACCGGTCCTGAGGAGACCGAGCCGGCCCAGTTCACGCCGCGACTGCGCAACGACGACACGATCGAGGCGGCCGGCCTGGATCGGAGTCGCGGAGAGCTCGTCGTCGTGGATGCACGGATCCCGTCCCGCTGGCGCGGCGAGCCGAACCCGATCGACCGAGTGCCGGGGCGGATACCGGGTGCGTTGAACTCCCCGTGGAACGAGCCGTTGCGCCGGCTGCCCGGAGGAGAGGTCGTCGTCTATTGCGGCTCGGGCGTGACTGCGTCCGCCGTCCTCCACCGTCTGCACCTGGCGGGCCGGGACGCCAGGCTCTACCCGGGCTCCTGGAGTGAGTGGGAGCAGCTCGGGCTCCCGGTCGAACGGAGCGACCTTTAAGCCGTCGAGGTGGCCGCGCCGCCGAAGTGCGCCAGGTACGGCTGCCAGCCGTTCGGGATTCTCGGCGCGGCTAGGCGAATGAACAGCACCGGCGCAGGGGCCTTGGGTGGATGGACGAGCTCCATCCGCGCCTCCTCCAGCGTCCGGTTTCCCTTCTGGTGGTTGCAAGGGGCGCAGGCGGTCACGACGTTCTCCCAGACCGACTCGCCGCCGCGCGATCTCGGGATCACATGGTCGAGCGTGAGCCGGCCCGCGGTCGTCCCGCAGTACACGCAGCGCCAGCCGTCCCTGGCGAACAGTGCCCGGCGCGAGATCTTGCGCTGCACGGCCCGCGGGACGCGCACGTAGGTGATCAGGCGGATGACGTGCGGCCAGGGATAGGTGTCCGTCGCGGAGTGCAGCGGCTGGTCTAGCTCCTCGACTACCTCGGCCTTCCCCTTGTACACGAGCACGTGAGCACGCCGCACAGTGGTGACATTGAGCGGCTCGTAACTCGCGTTCAGGACCAGAACCTGCTGCATCTGGCCGGAAATGTAGCTGAGCGAGCCTGCGTTACCCCGCCATTGCGCGCTCGACGGCTTCCTCTTCCTCGGGCGAGAGCGCCACCGACGGCCGGCCGTGGTCGAGCTCCTTCACGTAGATGCGGGCGTAGTCGCGGCCCTGGATCGCACTGACGATCACTCCGCTTCGGCCGGCGTCGAGCAGTGCGATCGAGGCCGACTGATGACCGCCCGCGCCTTCGTAGGCGTCGTAGCGCACGAGCGAGGTCTTGGAGACGGCCGTGTCGACACGGCGGTCGACGCGCGACAGTCCCGCTGCGATCTCGTCGACGGCGCGATGCAGGTCGTCGATCCGACCCTGAAGCGAGACGGCGAAGTCGACGAGGTCCTCCTTGCCGCCGCCGAGCAGCACGGCCTGCGCGGTGCGCACCGCGCGGAGCTTCCACCACGCGAGTCCCGAAACCAGCACGGCGAGAGCCGCAGCCACACAGGCTCCGATCGCGATCCACTCCGCGGTCGAGAGCCCCATCTCCTACGCGACCGAGAAGATGACCTTGTATTCAGCCGAGTTATTCGACACGGTTTTCTCGCCCGGCACCGGGGCGATGTCGACCTTGACCGTCGTCGGCAGCCCGAAGAGGCCGTTGAGGTCGATGTTCGTGAACGTCACGTTCTTCGTCTCGCCCGCGTTGATCACGTCGACCTTCTTGCGGAGGACGATCGGCTTCGGCGACTTCTGGATCGTCAGGGTCACGCCGACGTTGAACTCCTGGAAGGCGCCCGAGTCCATCACTGCGACCTGGAACGCGAGGTCGGTCGAGGCGGTGATCTGGTTGTCGCTGGCGGCGCCCGATGCGTTGAGCTTCTTGCCGTCGGGAAGCGCGGTCACGGAGCCGAGCGCGCTGCCGTGCTTGCCCGTGGGACTGCCTCCGGTCGCCGCGCCGTGCACGCGACGCCAGACATCCGTCATCGCCTGTGTGCTGGCCAGATCGGGATTCGAGATGATGTTCGAGTCGGGAACGACGCCGACATTGCTAACGCCCTGATTCTCGAGCTCCCGCTGCGTCGGCTCCTTGAAGTAGAAGTCCCAGTTGACGTCGCTCGCCACGAGGAGCCGTGCCTGATCGGCGATCAGCCGTCCCGAGGTGGTCGCGTCCTTCGCGGTCGCAGTCTGTCGGAAGGCGTCCGAGAGCCGGCTCAAGGCGCTCGCGCGGAGCTGCAGCACTTCGATCAGATGGTCGTGCTCGACGCGGAGCGGACCGGGTGGGTTCAGGTCGCGCGCGCGCGCGACATCCTGTTGCTCCCGTGCGGCCAGCGCCGTGACCTTCGACTCGAGCGCGCTCTCCTTGATCCCAGTCGCGGCCAGGGTTCGGTTCAGATCCTTACCGACGCCATCCGAGCTCGCGGCGATCGAGCGGACGTTGTCGAGGTAGCTCCGGTAGCGGTCATGCTTGCTACTCGAAGCGCAGCCGCGGGCGAGCACGACGAGCAGCACCGCGGCGAGGATCAGGAAGGCGATCAGCCCGGCGAGGCGGAGCATGGGGATGAAGCCGGCCGGGGGGCGAATCGGCCGCCGTGGGCCGCCGGGCGGGGGCCTGCGGGGCGTCCGGGTGCGCTCGGCGGCCTCTTCCGTCTCCGGCTCGTCGAAGAAGTCGAACTCGATGTCGGTATCGCGCTCAGTCATGGCGCTTCGAGGGCGGGGGGCCAGTCCCAGCCGAAGCGGCATTCACTCTAACCCGTACCCCCCACGGAGCCCCCGGGTGAAGGACTTGCCCAGGGCTCCGCCAACCCTGGAGAGCCAGTGTCGAACGCAGCCCCAGCCGTTGTCCAGAGCGAGCTCGTGCTCGGCCGCTACAGGCCGTTGCGGCCGCTCGGGAGCGGCGGGTCAGGATCCGTCTGGCTTGCCCGGGACGAGCACAACGGGCTCGACGTCGCGCTGAAGATCGTCCCGCGTGAAGGAAAGGCGGCGTCGCGGGCGGAACGGGAGGCGGAGGCGGCCGCGCGGCTTCGCCACCGATCGTGCCAGCGCGCCTACGGCTTCGGACGGGATTCGCGGCACGTCTACATCGCCTACGAGTACGTGCCTGGACGGACCTTTCGTGAGGCGCTTCGCGGCGGCGAGCTCGACGACGCAGCCGCGATCGAGGCCTCGGCGCAGGTGCTCGAGGCACTCGCGCACGCGCACGCGCGCGGGATCGTCCACCGCGACGTGAAGCCTTCCAACGTGTTGCTCGCCGAGGGCAAGGACGTCTCGGCTCTCGTGCTGGACTTCGGCCTCGCGCAGATGCAGGAGGCCGAGACGCTGACTGCTCAGGGAGACGTGCCGGGGACGCTCGCCTACATCGCTCCGGAGCGTCTAGCGGGAGGTATCACCACGGAGGCGGCGGACATCTGGGCGGTCGGCGTGATGCTCTGGGAAGCACTGGCGGGACGACATCCGTTCTGGCGCAGCTCGCTGCTCGAGACCGCCAGGGCGATCGAGGCAGGTGCGCCGCGCCTCGAGACGATGCGTCCGGATCTGCCGCGGCCGCTCCTGGCTGCCGTCGACCGTGCACTCGATCTCGATCCCGCACGACGCCCTGACGCCGCGGCGCTGGCCGGTGCGCTGCGTTTCTCCGGCCGGAAGCGACGCCGTCGTGGCGGCAGCGGCCGCACCTTCGTGGTGCCAGCGGTCCTGCCCCGCGTCGCTCCTGCTCTCGCCGCTGCGCTCGTCGCAGGCTGGTGCGCCTGGGCGATTCCGTTCTACCCCCGCGGCTGGCCGCTCGGCCTGGCCGCTCTCGCCGCGGCAGCTGCGGTGCTGCAACCCCGGCTCGGCCTCGCGTTCGCACTTGCGGTACCCGTGTTTCCGCTCGGCAATCTGGCTCTCGGCGCTGCAATGGCTTACACCGTGGCGGCGATCGTCGTTCTGGCACTTTCGTGGCGGGAACCCAGGACCGGACTGCTCTTCTCCGTCGGGCCGTTGCTCGCGCCCCTTGCGGCTCTGGGTCTGCTCCCCCTCGCGACTGTCGGGATCCGCTCGCCGATCCGTCGCACGCTCCAGGCTGCCGCGGCGATTCTGACTGCCGGAATCGTGGCGGGGATCCGCGGCGTGGCACTGCCTTTCGACGGCAGCCGCCCACCGGCGGTCCGGATCGCGGCGAGCGACGACCCGTTCACCGTTGTCGGAGCGCTCTGGGGAGCGCTGCTCTCCCGGCCGGCTCTCGCGGTCGAGGCGCTAGTGATCGCCGCGGTCGCGGCGGCTCTGCCGTATGCGCGCTCGCGCGGGCCCTGGGCCGTCGCCGGCCTCGGCGCCGCCTTCCTGGCTGCGGCCCTGCTGGTCGTCCCGAGCGTTGCCGCGATCCCGCTCGTGGTGGCCGTGTGGGCCACCTGTCTCGTTGTAGCCGTTCGTTAGCATCGATCGCCGGGTATCTCCGGGCACATGGTCCTCCGCACACTCGAACACAAGATCGAGGCCCTTTTCGAGGGGATCTTCGGCCGGGCCTTTCGCACGAACGTGCAGCCCGTGGAACTCGCCCGAAAGCTCGCGAAGGAGATGGACGACCACCGGACCGTCTCCGTTTCCCGCGTCTACGTTCCGAACGAGTACACCGTCTACCTCTCGTCCGCGGACCGCGAGCAGTTTGTCGGGTACGAGGACAACCTCAAGGGCGAGCTCCAGGAGTACCTCTCGGAGCATGCCCGTCGAGAGGACTACGCGCTCCTCTCACCGGCGCGTGTCCTGATGGAAACCGACGACGATCTCGATGTCGGCGAGGTAGCCGTTCGTTAGCATCGATCGCCGGGTATCTCCGGGCACATGGTCCTCCGCACACTCGAACACAAGATCGAGGCCCTTTTCGAGGGGATCTTCGGCCGGGCCTTTCGCACGAACGTGCAGCCCGTGGAACTCGCCCGAAAGCTCGCGAAGGAGATGGACGACCACCGGACCGTCTCCGTTTCCCGCGTCTATGTTCCGAACGAGTACACCGTCTACCTCTCGTCCGCGGACCGCGAGCAGTTTGTCGGGTACGAGGACAACCTCAAGGGCGAGCTCCAGGAGTACCTCTCGGAGCATGCCCGTCGAGAGGACTACGCGCTCCTCTCACCGGCGCGTGTCCTGATGGAAACCGACGACGATCTCGACGTCGGCGAGTTCGGAATCGCCACGCGCATGGTGCAACCCGATCGCCGTCGCGCCGGAACAGGCGAGCCGCTCGGCGAAGTGCAGCCCGGCGCGACGATGGTCTACAAGCCGGGGACGCCCGTGCCGACACAGGCGGTGAGCGCCGAGGAGCTCGGGTTGGAGCCGGAGCTCGTGACGCTGACGTTCGACGGGTCGCGGTACGAGGTGAAACAGCAGCGCGTCGTCATTGGCCGCGCGCGCGACTGCGACATCCAGCTGGCCGACGCGAACGTCTCGAGGCGCCATGCGGAGCTGCGTCAGGAAGGCGCGTCGTACTGGGTCGTCGACCTTGGCTCCACGAACGGGATGGAAGTCAACGGCAAGCGGGTCAAGCGCGCAAAGCTCGCCGACGGCGACACGATCACCCTGGGTTCGACGGACTTGACCTTTGGTCGCGAGGAGCACTGATGATCTTCGACTCGGCCGCGGTCGACGAGGTACTGCTGATCCTCAAGATCGCGTTCCTGGTCTTGCTCTACGTTTTCATCTGGCGGATCGTGCGAACCGCCAGCCGCGATCTGCGCCTTCCTCAGGAGAGCTTCGTGCTCGCGCCCTCGGCCGCCGCCGGTCTTCAAGCCTCCCGGCCGGGGATGCACAGCGGGAGGCTCGTCGTCGTCACGAGCCCGGACCTGGACGAGGGAGAAGACTTCGAGCTGAACTCGGCACAGCTGACGATCGGCCGCGGGGATCAGAACGACATCGCGATCTCCACCGACGAATACGCCTCTGCCCGGCACGCTCGCTTCGAGCCACGGCAAGACGGCGTGTGGGTACAGGACCTTGGCTCGACGAACGGGACCTACCTGAACGGGACGCGGCTCGAGCGCCCTCGCCGGCTGTCCCGGGGTGACATCGTGCGCGTCGGTGAGACGGATCTGAGGTTCGACCAGTGAGACGCGAAGCGTCCGTCCGCAGAGCGGCCCGGTTCCGGAGGAGCAGATGACCGCGCTCGGCCACGTTGCCGTGATCACGGATACCGGCCGGAGGAGGCGTCGCAACGAGGACGCCTACGTGTGCGAGCCGCCCCTCTTCGCCATCGCGGACGGGATGGGTGGCGCGCAGGCGGGGGAGGTCGCCTCGCGTCTTGCCGCGGCCGCGTTGAAGGAGAGCGGCGCGGAGACGGGCGGGGAGGAGCGCATCTACGACCTCATCCAGGAGGCGAACCGGCGCGTCTACGACCGCTCGAGCACGGATCCCAGTACCTCGGGCATGGGCACGACGATCACCGTCGCCCTCGTGGAGGACGGCAACGTCGCCTTCGGCCACGTCGGCGACTCGCGCGCCTACCTGATCCGCGACAGGCGGATGGAGCAGATCACCGAAGACCATTCGCTCGTCAACGAGCTGATGAAGAGTGGAAAGCTTTCCCGCGAGGAGGCCGAAGCCCATCCCCAGCGCTCGGTGATCACCCGCGCGCTGGGCACGGATCCAGACGTCGACGTCGACACCTTCACGATCGAGGCGCAGTCCGGAGACGTCTTCCTGCTCTGTTCGGATGGACTCACCGACATGGTCGGCGAGGACGAGATCCTCGAGCTGGTCGACGGGAATCGGGCCGACATCGACGCCGCTCTGAAAACTCTGGTGAAAGCGGCGAATCGCCACGGGGGCGAGGACAACATCACCGTGGTCGCCTTCGAAATCGCGGACGTCGTGCTCAGCCACGACGGACAGACGCTGGAGCACGTTCTCTCGCCGGAGAGTCCGGACGAGGAGGACACCCTGTCGGAGGAGGACGCAGTCCCGGCCGTCGACACCGCGGTTATTCCCGCTGAGGAGATCCAGGCCGAGGTCGCCGCCGAAGAGCGACAGGATCGGAAGGTGCGCAGGCGTCACCTCCGCCGTCGCATCGTGGCGTGGCTCGCGGTGATCCTGATCGTCGCGGCCGTCGCCGTCATTCTCTACCTGAGGTTCGTGCGCTGAGCTTTCGCAATCGGGAGCTCGCGTTCCTGGTCGTCGTCGGGATTCTGACGGCCGTCGGATTTGCCAGCGTCTACATCGCCCGCCAGTCCGTCATCTCGACGGCCTCGCTGGCCTACGCAGGCTTCTTCTTCGGGCTGTACCTGGCGGCGCACCTTGTCACGCGCTACGCGGTCCCGTTCGCCGATCCGTACCTCCTGCCGATCGCGGGCCTGCTGACGGCCATCGGCTTGACGGAGATCTACCGGCTCAATCCCAACGACGCGTTCAGGCAGGGAATCTGGATCGTGGTCGCGCTCGCCCTGTTCTCGGCGGCGCTCTTCCTCCTGCGCTACGACTATCGGCGGCTCGAGACATTCAAATATCTCTTCGGCATCACCGCGATCGCGCTGCTCGTGCTGCCGGTCCTGCCGGTGCTCGGGCTGACCGTGAACGGCGCGAGACTGTGGGTGCACTTCGGCTCGCTGCGCTTCCAGCCGGGCGAGCTGGCGAAGATCATGCTGATCGTCTTCCTCGCCGGCTACATGCGCGAGAAGCGCGAGGTGCTGGCGCAGGGCCGCCCGAAGGACTGGGGGCCGCTGCTCGTCATCTGGGTGCTCGCGATGCTGGTCCTGCTCGAAACGCGCGACCTCGGCGGCGGTCTTCTGTACTTCGGAATCTTCCTGGCGATGCTCTATGTCGCGACTGCGCGAATCGGGTACGTCGCGGCTGGACTCGGGCTCTTCCTCGTCGGCGCGATCGGCGTCTGGAGGATCACGCCGCACGTGCGGGATCGCGTGACCATCTGGCTCCATCCCTGGACCGACCACAAGGTGTACTGCCCGATCTCGGGGCATCTCGACCTGCGCCAGAACTGCCAGAGCTTCCAGCTCGTCAAGTCGCTCTACTCCATCGGGCACGGCGAGTACGCGGGCACGGGCCTGGGCAAGGGCACGTTCGCGAACGTCAGTGGGAAGCAGATCATCCCCGACCTCAACACGGACTTCATCTACTCCGCGCTCGCGCAGGAGCTCGGGCTGATCGGTGCGGCCGCACTGCTCCTCGTCTACATGATCTTCGTGTTGCGCGGGATGCGGATCGCGCTCCTTGCCCAGGACGGATTCTCCAAGCTTGCCGCCGCCGGACTCACCTTCGGCTTCGCGTTGCAGACCTTCATCATCGTCGGCGGCATCCTGCGCCTCATCCCGCTGACCGGCATCACGCTCCCGTTCGTCTCGTACGGAGGGTCGAGCGTCGTCGCGAACTTCCTGGTCCTGGCAGGGCTGTTGCTCATCTCCAATCGCGCAAACCGCGAGGCCCTGCGGTGAACAGGCAGGTCTCCCACATCGGGATCGCGGCCCTGGTGCTGCTGTCCGCGCTGATCGTCGGGACGACGTACTGGCAGACGTGGGCGAACGCAGGCCTCGCGAGCCGGCAGGACAACGACATTCGGCTCGTCGCGCAGTTTTCGATCAAGCGCGGCAAGATCTACGCCTCCGACGGCCGCACGCTGCTGGCCACCAATGTCACGAAGAAGGTCGGTGGCCAGACGTTGTACTTCCGCCGCTATCCGAGCGGCCCGCTCTTCTCCGACGTCGTCGGCTATTCGACGCAGACGCGTAATCGCACGGGGCTCGAGCAGTCCTACAACGAGCACGGGGCTCGAGCAGTCCTACAACGATTACCTGACCGGGTCGAACGCCAATCTCGACACGGTCTTCCGCTCCGCGCTCGACAAGCTGAGGGGCGCGACCGTCACCGGGAACGACCTCATTCTTACGATCCGGGCCGGAGCGCAGTCTCTCGCGCGCCGCCTTCTGCGCGGCAAATGCGGTGCAGTCGTCGCGCTCGAGCCGTCCACCGGTCGCATCCTCGTGATGGCGACGAACCCCGCCTACAACCCGAACCTGATCGAAAAGCACTTCAAGGAGGCCACGCGCAGCAACGCACCTTGCGGAGCGCCGTTGCTCAACCGCGCGACCGCGGGCAAGTACGCACCGGGATCGACCTTCAAGATGGTCACCGCGTCCGCCGCGCTCGACACGGGCCGCTTCACTCCCTCCTCGCCCTTCTACGACCCGGGCTACTGCATCGAGTACGGCAAGCAGGTCCGGAACGCGGGCAACCCCGAGGCCCCGGAGACGTTCGGCAACCTCACGCTCTCGACGGGCTTCGAGCACTCGGTCAACTCGGTCTTCTGCAACGTCGGCAAGACGCTCGGTGCCGGCACCGTGCTCGACTACGCGAAGCGCTTCGGGTTCTACTCGCTTCCCCCGATCGAGACTCCGGAGAGCGAACGCGTCGCGAGCGGTCTCTATGATCACGGCCGGCTCTTCGATCCGAAGCATCCGGACACGCAGGTCGATCCGGGGCGTCTTGCGTTCGGACAGGAGCGGCTGCAGGTGACGCCGCTGCAGATGGCGATGATCGCGGCCACGATCGCCAACCACGGCGCCACGATGCGCCCGACCCTGATCGACCGCGTGATCTCACCTGACGGCAAGACCATCACGCATCTTCATCCCGACCAGCTGGGCCGGGCGATCAAACGTCAGACCGCCGACGAGCTCACGCAGATGATGGAGCTCGTCGTCCAGGGCGGTACCGGGACCGCGGCCCAGATTCCGGGCGTCCGCGTGGCCGGCAAGACCGGCACGGCGGAGACCGGACGCGGCAACTTCAACACGACGTGGTTTGCGGCATTCGCTCCCGCCAACGCGCCGCGCGTCGCCATCGCCGTCGTGGTCGAGAACCAGAACGGCGGGTTCGGCGGGACGGTTTCGGCCCCGATCGCCAAGCAGGTCATGGAGGCGCTGCTGCGGTAGGGGCGAATCCCTACCCTGGACAAGCCCAATGGCCGTCTCCGACACCCTGATCAACACGCTCTTCGACGGGCGCTATCGCATCCAGCGCAAGCTCGGCACGGGCGGGATGGCGAACGTCTATCTCGCCGAGGACGAGGTGCTCGGACGCCGCGTCGCGATCAAGATCCTGAACGACCGCCACGCAGGCGACGATCAGTTCGTCGAGCGCTTCCGACGTGAGGCCAAGAACGCGGCGAGCCTCTCACACCCGAACATCGTCTCGATCTACGACCGCGGCGAGGCGGAGGGCACCTACTACATCGCGATGGAGTACCTCGACGGGCGCTCGCTGAAGGAGCTGATCGTCGCGCGCGGGCCGGCGCCCATCCACCTCGCCGTCGACTACGCGCGGCAGATCCTGGCCGCGATCCGCTTCGCGCATCGCAACGGCATCGTGCACCGCGACATCAAGCCGCACAACGTCCTCGTCGACGGCGAGGGGCGGCTGAAGGTGACGGACTTCGGCATCGCCCGCGCCGGGGCCAGCCAGATGACGGAGGCGGGTTCGATCATCGGCACGGCCCAGTACCTCTCGCCCGAGCAGGCCAAGGGTGCGCCGGTCGACCAGACGTCGGACCTCTATTCCGTCGGCGTCGTCCTCTACGAGTTGCTCACCGGTGTCGTCCCGTTCAGCGGCGACACGCCGGTCGAGATCGCGATGAAGCACCTGTCGACGGTGCCGGCACCGCCGTCCGCCAAGCGTGCGGACGTCCCGCGCGACCTCGACCTGGTCGTGATGCGGGCACTGGCGAAGGATCCTTCGGAGCGCTACCAGAGCGCGGAGGAGATGGATGCCGATCTCCGGCGCGTCAACCGTGGCGTCGCGATCTCGCCGGTGACCGAGGAGGCCGCGACCGCGATCATCTCGCGTCCGCCCCCTTCTGCCGTCACGGAGATCAAGCCGCGCGCCTCGGACGCAGTCCCCTACGCGCCGCCCGCCGCCTATTACGACTACGACGAGCCGCCGCGTCGCGCGATCTGGCCGTGGCTCGTGGCGCTCCTGTTCGTCAGCGCCGCGGTCGTCGGAGGCTACTTCCTCTACTCGCAGATCCAGGATCAGCTCAGCGGCTCGAAGACCATACCTGTGGGCAACTACCTCGGAATCCGCGAGGCCGACGCCGACGCGAAGATCAACGCCATCGGTCTGCGCCCGAATCCGGTCCGCCAGCCCAACGCCGATCCCCGTTTCCCGGAGACGTACGTCTTCGCGCAGACGCCCAGGCCGGGAGACCGGACGCAGAAGCACAACTTCGTGACGATCTACGTCTCCCTCGGGCCCCCGAAGACGGACGTGCCGAGCGTCGTCGGGGAGCCGCTCGACCGTGCGTTGTCAGATTTGCAGAACGCGAAGCTGCAGGGCAAATCCGTTCAGGTCGAGTCGGACAAGCCGCAGGGACAGGTGGTCTCCCAGTCGCCGACCGCGGGCGCCTCCATCGAGCAGGGCTCGAAGGTGACGCTCAGAGTCTCGAAGGGACCGCAGCCG
>VAWR01000051.1 GCA_005885245.1 Actinomycetota bacterium
ACGTTGCAGCCGCCGAACACGAACATCAGGCTCACCGTGTCGAAGGGGCCGACGACGTCGATGGTCCCGGACGTCACGACCCTGTCCCAGAACGATGCGCAGGCCCAGCTGAAAGCCTCGGGCTTCAAGGTTCGGATCGTCCCGCAGCCCGTCAGCGACCCGAGCCAGGACGGGATCGTCCAGACCCAGGATCCGACCGGCGGAACGCAGGCCCCGCCGAATAGTTTCGTGACGATCGCGGTCGGCAAGTTCGGCGCGACCACAACCCCCAGCGGACCGCCATAGTGTCGCCCCGCCTCAGGGTCGCGATCCTGGCCGGCGGGCGCTCGTCCGAGCACGAGATCTCACTCGCCTCCGCGCGCTCCGTGCTGGAATCGCTCGACCCTGAGCGCTACGAGGTCGTGACGGTCGCGATCGGACGGGACGGCCGCTGGGAGCTCGGCTCGGGCGACGGCTCGGTCGCGGAGACCCTGCCTGTTCCAGCCGCGAACGCGCCTGCGACTCTGGGCTCGGTCGATGTCGTCCT
>VAWR01000026.1 GCA_005885245.1 Actinomycetota bacterium
GGCGGCGCAGCTCGCCGTTCCCCGCCGTGTGTCCATGCGTGTCGTTGACGAGCTTCAGGTCGTCCATGTCGGCGAGCAGGAGTAGGAACGGACCTCCCGCGTTGCACCGTCGTACGAGGGCCTCGTCGAACACGCGCGTGTTGAGAATGCCAGTGAGAAAGTCGCGTTCCGCGAGCTCGCGCAGCTCCTTGAGATGGCGTCGGTGCTGATCCGCAAACCAGCCAACGAGCAGCCCGCAGCAGGTGTAGTTCACGAACCGGATCGCGGTTGCGTACGTGACGACATCGCCGGATGGAACCCGCGGCGTGACGAGAATGGCGAGCGCGTACAGCGCCGTCGCCAATCCGCCGCCCGCGAGGCCGAGCCAGGTGCCGCCCGAGAGCGCGAGGAGCGCGATCGGAATGTAGAAGAAGTGAGCAACGCCGAGACCGGGGATTTCGAACAACCAGAAGGCCACGAAGACAGCTGCGTAGAGACCGAGCGCGGTCACGAAGAGCAGGCGCCGATGAAGCGATGCCGCAGACATCAGGCACAGCTTCGGCCCGCGCGCCAGGGCGCGCGTCCCTCGAAGGAGTGATCGCCCACACAGGCCGCCATCGCCATTCGGGACGTGGCACGCGCACCTACGTCCTGGTGTCGGACACCGTGCCGTGCGAGTCACGATTCCGTCACGAGTCCGGCACAATCGTCGTAGTCAGGCGGCCGCTCACCCGTCACGGGCGGCCACGTCCTGGTGTCGGACAGCGTTACGGAAGTGTGACTTTCGTTCCACAGCCGGGATCAGCTTCCCGCGCCAGGCTTGACCCGCCGGACGCGCCTCCGTCGAAGGAGTGATCGCCAGAACGCACTATTCTCCTGCCATGGCGGGCACGGAGACCTTTCAGGCGGGCCATGTGCTCGAGGGCGATCTTCCCGCGCCCGACGTCTCCGTGGTCGTGACCCTCCTCAACGAGTCGGGCTCGGTCGAGGAGCTCTACCGCCGAACGGTGGCGGCGCTCGATCCGGGCCTGCGGACTTTCGAGCTGATTTTCGTGGACGACGGCTCCACCGATGGAACGTTCGCAGTGCTAGAGCGTTTGCACGCAGGCGATCCCCGCGTCCGCGTGGTGCGCTTCAAGCGCAACTTCGGGCAGCACCCCGCGATGCACGCCGGATTCTCTCGCGCGCGCGGCGAGGTCGTGGTCACGATGGACGGGGATCTGCAGAACCAGCCGGAGGACATCCCGCGCCTCGTCGAAGCGGTCGAGGCCGGAAACGACGTCGCCAGCGGCCGTCGGCGAGCACGAACGGATCCGGTCGGCCGCTCGCTGCCGTCGAAGGTGATCAACGGCATGCTCCGGCGCTTTACCGGCGTCGAGATCTCCGACTTCGGCTGTGCGTTCAACGCGTACCGCCGCGGCGCCGTGGAACCCATGCTCGGCTCGATCGGGAAGCAGAAGTTCACCAAGGCCCTCGTCCTGTCGGGCGGAGCGAGCGTGGTCGAGGTCGACGTCGCGCATGCCCCGCGCCAAGGAGCCTCGCGCTATTCGCCGCTACGCCTCACCCGGCTGGCCCTTCACGTCCTCGCCGGCTTCTGGCCGCAGCCGATCCAGTGGATCGGCGTACTCCTCGGAACCGTCTCGTCACTGCTCGCCTTCGGCCTCGGCATCTACGGGGTCATCTTCTGGATCGGCGAGTCGAATTTCCCCGGCCCGTTGTTCGGCGGCGTCGCGGTTCTGTTCGTGCTCGGCATCCAGGGCTTCATCCTGGCCCTGATCGGCGAATACCTTGGACGCATCCAGCGAGACGTCGAAGGACGCCCCCTCTACGTCGTCGACAGGGAGCTTTAGCCGCGCGAAAGCTGCGCTTTCGCGCGGGTGTTGGGTACGCCGCTCATCGCGGGGAACGCGCGCACGGGCGGAGCCCGTGTGCTTTTTTTGGGGTTTGTTCTTGCCGCTTGGATTGGTCCACGGGCGGCGGCGCCGGAGGCGTCGCCGCCCGTGTGAGGTCGGCCTCCTCGTAGCCCGGCTACGCCTGGTCTACGCTCCGGCCCGCTGTGGGGACGGTAGACGCACGGTCCAACCACACCACCAAGGCCGGAGGATAAGACCAGGCGCAGCCGGGCTTAGCCGCAGGCGGAGTGATGCGGGCGCGGCCGCGAAAGCGCCCGTGCCCGCACGGTTCGGGAACAACCGCCCAGCAGTCACACCAATAGGAGTGCGCGGGCTCCGCCCGCGCACGTTACGCGCGAAGCGCCGTACCCAGACCCGCGCGAAAGCGTCAGCTTTCGCGCGGAGCGGAAGCGGCGAGGATTGCTTCTTTGAGTTCCTCGTGCAGGGCGCCTTTGGTGAAGAGGGCGACGGCTCCCACCTTTCGTGCCTCCTCGGCGAGGTTGGGCTCGTCGAGGCCGGTGACCAGGATCACGCGGGTCTCCGGGCTGCGCGTGCGCAGTCGTCGCGCCGTCTCCAGCCCGTCGATCTCGGGCATGCGCACGTCGATCACTGCGACCTCCGCGTGCTCCGCCACCGCCAGCTCGATCGCCGAGCGGCCGTCTGCCGCGGTGCCGATCACCGACAGCCTGTCGTCGTGTCCGAGCAGCAGCGCCAGCGCGTCGGCGAACAGGCGATGGTCGTCCACGACGACCACGCGTACCGGAGTGGCTTCGAAGTCTCTGGGCATGCTCCCTCGGTCCGGAAGTCTTGCGAAAACCTCCCCTCGATGACGCGGGTAGTCTCCCGCCGTGGCCAAGAGGATTCTCGTCACCGGCGGCGCGGGCTTCATCCCGTCGAACTTCATCCATCACCTGCTCGCAAAGACGCCGTTCGAGGTGGTCTCGCTCGATGCGCTCACCTATGCCGGCAACCTCGACAACCTGAGCGGCGCGATGTCGCACGAGCGGCTATCGTTCGTGCAGGGCGACATCCGGGACGTGGAGCTCGTGCGGGACATCGTCTCCCAGGTGGACGTGATCGTGAACGCGGCGGCCGAGTCTCACGTCGAGAAGTCGATCGAGGAGGGCGCCCGAGAGTTCGTGACGACGAACGTCGAGGGAACGCAGATCCTGCTCGACGCGATCCGCGACGCTCCCGTCGAGCGCTTCATCCTGTTTTCGTCGAGCGAGGTCTACGGCACCGCCGAGTCGGCGCCGATGGACGAGGAGCACCCGCTCAATCCACGTAGTCCGTATGCGGCCACGAAGGCGGGGGCGGACCGGCTCGCCTACTCCTACTACGTCACCTATGGCCTGCCGATCGTGATCGTCCGTCCCTTCAACAACTACGGGCCGAGACAGCATCCCGAGAAGGTCATCCCCCGCTTCATCACGCAGGCGCTGCAGGGCCGGGAGCTGACGATTCACGGCGACGGTCACGCGAGCCGCGACTGGCTCTACGTCGACGACGACGCCGAGGCGATCGAGGCAGTGATCGCCGCGCCGCTCGAGCACGTGGCCGGCGAGGTCCTGAACGTCGCGACTGGTCTCGACATCCCGGTCACGGACATCGCGGATGCTGTGCTCGAGGCGCTCGGCAAGCCTGCCTCGCTTAAGACCCACGTCACCGAGCGTCCCGGGCAGGTCGACCGGCACATCGGGTCCACCGAGAAGATGGAGCGCCTGACCGGCTGGCAGGCGCGGACGTCGTTCGACGAGGGTCTCGCGCGCACGATCGCGTGGTATCGCGACAATGAGGCGTGGTGGCGGGGGATTCTCGAGAGCGAGACCGGGGCAAGCGTCTCCTCGTCCTAGGTGCGGGGCCGGCCCAGCTGGGCCTGCTCGCCGCAGCCCGGACACGTGAGCTGCATGTCATCGCGGTGGACCGAGATCCGTCGGCGCCGGGCTTTCGCTACGCGGACCGGCGCGCGATCGTGTCGACCGAGGACGAATCCGGGATCGAGCGCCTGGCGAGCGCCGAGCGCGTCGACGGCCTGATTGCGCCCGGGATCGACTGGCCGGTCGCGATCTCCGCGCGAGTTGCAGAGCGGCTGGGCCTACCGCACCCGATCACGCCGGAGACCGCGACGCTGTCGACGTCGAAGTTGCGCCAGCGGGAGCGCTTCGCGGAGCGGGGCGTCCAGCAACCCGCCTACGAGATCTGCGCCGGCCCCCGTGAGGCCACGCAGGCCGCGGGGCGCATCGGCTTTCCGTGCGTGATCAAGGCGCCGGACCGGCAGGGCCAGCGCGGGCTGACGCTCGTCCGGACGGCGTCCGAGGTCGGTGAGGCGGTCCGGGTGGCGCTGGACGCATCCCGAATCGCGACGCTCCTCATCGAGGAGCATGTTGCCGGCCGCGAGGTGACGGTCAACGCGTTCTCGTCGGACGGGCACTTCTTCCCCCTGACCGTGACCGACCGCCTCACCGCCTCTCTGCCTGCGTTCGGGGTGGCGCTCACGCACGTCTGGCCGAGCGAGCTCGAGCCGGCGGAGATCGGTGCGGCCGTCGAGGCCGCCGCAGCCGCAGCGGCCGCCGTCGGGATCGAGCACGGTCCGAGCTACACGCAGGTTCTCGTCGGACCCGAGGGAGCGCGCGTCGGCGAGCTCGCGGCCCGGCTCGGAGGGGGTCACGACGCCGAGCTCTGCCGAGCAGCACTCGGCGTCGATCTCAACGCTGCGGCTCTCTCGGCGGCGCTGGGTGAAGAGGTTCCAGCCGCCGCGCTCGCTCCCGTCGCCCGCGTGGGCGGCGCGTGCGTGCGTTTCCTCGTCCCGCCGGTGGGCGAGCTGCGGGAGGTGACCGGGATCGAGGAAGCATTCGCGCTCGAGGGCATCCGAGGCATTCGGATCTACAGGCGGCCGGGGCACCGATTCGGCGAGTTCCGCCGCGGCGCCGACCGGGCAGGCGCGATCCTGGCGGTGGGCGACAGCCGCGAGCAGGCGCTCGAGCGCGCGGCCAGGGCCGAAGGGATGATTCGATTCGAGACCGATGTCGAAGCTCTCGTCTGAAACCCGCCGCGAGACGATGCTCGGCTTCCAGCCGCCGGCGATCGGCGACGAGGAGATCGCTGCGGTTGCGGAGACTCTCCGGTCCGGCTGGCTGACGACCGGCCCTCGGGCGGCGGAGCTCGAGCGGCGCATGGCCGCGTACCTCGAGGCCGAGCACGTGCTCGCTCTGGCGTCCGGAACGGCGGCGCTGCACCTTGCGCTCGTTGCGCTCGGCGTCGGTCCTGGGGACGAGGTCGTCACGAGTCCGATCACCTGGCCGGCGACCGCAAACGTCATCGTGCACACCGGGGCGACGCCGATCTTCGTCGACGTGAGCGACGACGATCTCAACATCGATCCGGCGCTCGCCGAAGCCGCGGTAACCGAACGGACGAAGGTGATCCTGCCGGTCGACCTCGCGGGGCAGCCCGCCGACCTCGATCCGCTGCTCGAGCTCGGCATCCCGATGATCGAGGACGCGGCTCATGCGGCGGAGAGCAGGTACCGCGGGCGGAAGGTCGGCTCGATCGCCGACGTCACGTGCTTCTCCCTCTACGCGACCAAGAACATCGCAGCGGGCGAGGGCGGATTGATCTCGACGAATCGAGAAGAGATCGCGCAGGCAGTGCGCGACCTGCGGCTGATGCGACGAGGCGACGGTTCCCGCTACGACATCCCGGTGCCCGGCTACAAGGCCAACCTGTCAGACGTCCTCGCTGCGATCGCGCTGTGCCAGCTCGACAAGGTCGAGCAACACGCCGAGCTCCGACGCCGCCAGTTCGCAGCCTACGACACGGCGGTCGCGGAACTCGACGGTCTCACGCCGCTCACGCGTGACGAGCGGGACGTGCACGCGCTGCACCTCTATGTCGTGCGGATCGCCGCCGACAGGGCGGGAGCGACTCGCGACGAGTATCAGCGCGCTCTGGCCGAGGAGAACATCGCGACGTCGATCCACTTCCTCCCGGTTCACCGGCTGACCTACTACCGCGAACGCTTCCCGGATCAACCCGAGCTGCCGATCGCGGAACGGGCAGGCGACGAGATTCTTTCCTTGCCGCTGTCCCCGGCCCATTCCGACGAGGACATCGCCGATGTGATCTCGGCTCTCAGGCGCGTACACGACCGCTTCGCGGGATGACCCGCAAAGCTCTCGTCAGGGTCGCCCTGACCCTGATCGTCACGGGAGGGTGCCTTGCGTACATCCTCTGGCAGCTCAACGTCAGCCGGACCGCGCACATCCTCGTGCACTCCAACCTCGGCTGGTTCGCGGGCGCGGTGGTCGTGATGCTGGCCGGCGTGCCGCCGATGGCGTACCGCTGGCAGAAGCTCCTGGCGGCGCGCGGAGTTCGCGAGCGGCTCGGTTGGTTGATCCGCGCGTACCTCGTCTCGTACACGGCGGGACAGGTGCTGCCGACCGCCGTCGGCGGAGACGCGTCACGCGTCTACGAGAGCGCGCGCCGGCACGCGGGGCGGCTCGGTGATCTGACCGCGATCGTCCTGCTGGAGCGTGCGCTCGGGGGTGTGGCAACGCTCGTCCTCGCGGCGGTCGGCTTCGCGCTCGCGATCGGACAGTACGACGTCGGCGCCTACCTCTGGGTCGAGGGGGCGTTCGTCGTCGGCACGCTCGTGCTCGGCATCATGTTCTTCTCGCGCCGGGCGCGCGGCCTTCTACGGCGCTTCGTGCCTCTGCTGAGCCGACTGCGGCTCGAGCGGCCGTTACGCGCGCTCTACGAGGGCGTGCACGTGTTTCGCCGTCACGTCCGTCTGATGATCTGGATCTCGCTGTTGACGCTCGGCGTTCAGGCCGTCCGCGTGCTGGCAATCTGGATGGCAGGCCGTTCGGTCGGCGTCGACCTTTCGCCGCGCCCGTACTACGTCATGGGCCCGCTGCTCTTCCTGGTCATCCTCGTCCCCTTCACGATCAACGGGCTGGCTGTGCGCGAGGCGTTCTTCGTCAGCTTCCTGACCCAGCTCGGCGTGGACAAGGAGTCCGCCCTCGCCACCGGCTTTTTGTTCTTCGTCGTGACGATCGTGCTCGCCTTACCCGGCGCGGTGATTCTTGCGGTCGAGAACCTGCGCCGGGTGCCGGGTCCGCGACCTTCCGAGCTGAGATAGCCTCAGCCGCGGCCATGCGCGTTCTCATCACCGGCGGCGCCGGTTTCATCGGCTCGCATCTCGCCGACCGGCTGCTCGCGGACGGCCACGAGGTGCGCGCCCTCGACAGCCTCGATCGCCAGGTTCACCCGGCCGGTGAGCGGCCCGACTACCTCGACGGCGACGTCGAGCTGCAGGTCGGGGACGTTCGCGACCGTGATGCCGTCCGCCGGGCCGTCGACGGTGTGGACGCCGTGGTTCACTTCGCCGCGGCGGTCGGGGTCGGGCAGTCGATGTACGAGATCGAGCGCTACACGTCGATCAACGCCATCGGCGCGGCCGTCGTGCTCGAGGAGGTGCTCGAGCGGCGCGACGCGATCCAGAAGCTGCTGGTCGCCTCGTCGATGTCGATCTACGGCGAGGGGCAGTACCGCAACCCGCGCACGGGCGAAGGCGGCCTGGCGCCGTGGCTGCGTCCGGAGAGTCAGCTCGCGGCGCAGGAGTGGGAGGTGTTCGCCGCCGACGGCACGGCCCTCGAGCCGGAGCCGACCGCCGAGACGAAACCATTGCGCCCGACGTCCATCTACGCGATCGGGAAGCGGGACCACGAGGAGATGTTCCTCACCGTCGGTGCCGCGTATGGTCTACCGGCCGTCGCGCTTCGCTTCTTCAACGTCTACGGCGAGCGGCAGGCGCTCTCGAATCCATATACGGGTGCGGCCGCGATCTTCTCGTCACGTCTGCTGAACGACCGGGCGCCGCTCGTCTTCGAGGACGGGAACCAGACCCGTGATTTCATCGACGTGCGCGACATCGCGCGTGCCTGCGCGAACGCGCTCGAGCAGACCGGCGCGGACGGGCGTACGCTCAACATCGGCACCGGTCGGCCCACCTCCATCAGCGAGGTCGCCCGCGTGATCGCGCAGGGTCTCGGCAAGCAGATCGACCCCGAGGTCGTCAACCAGTACCGGGCCGGCGACATCCGTCACTGCTACGCGGACACGCGGCTGGCCGCCGAGTTGCTCGGTTTCCGCGCGGAGATCCCCTTCGAAGCCGGCATGCAGGAGTTGCTCGAGTGGCTCGAGGGGCAGGAGGCGGCGGATTCGGTAGACGCGGCACGCGACGCCCTCGTCGCCCGCGGCCTCGCGCGGTAGTGCCCGACGTCAGCGTCTCGATCGTCAACACGAACAGCAGGGAGCTCCTCCTCGCCTGCCTCGGATCGCTCTCCGGCTCAGGCGCGGAGATCGTGGTGCTCGACAACGCCTCCGAGGACGGCTCGGCCGAGGCGGTGCGCGAGCGCTTGCCCGACGTTCGGCTGATCGCGCAGCGACATCGCGCAGGATTCGGCGCGAACCACAACACGGTCATTCGCGCGACGAGCGGTCGCTACGTCTACGTTCTGAACGAGGACACGACCGCCGCCGACTGGCGGCTCGACCGGCTCGCTGCCTACCTCGATGCGCATCCGCGCGTCGCGGCGCTCGGGCCGAGCCTCGTGTATCCGGACGGCAGGCGCCAGGACTCCGCCTGGCGTTTCCCGACCCCGTTCGTCAGTGCCCTGGGGCTCGTGACACTGGGCAAGGCGGGCGTAAAGCAGTCCCGAGGAGATGCTCCACGCAGAGTCGACTGGGTGATGGGAGCCGCGCTGCTCGTCCGGCGTGAGGCACTCGAGGAGGTCGGGCTGTTCGACGAGGAGTTCTTCCTCTACTCCGAGGAGGTCGACCTGCAATTCCGGCTGCACCGTGCCGGCTGGGAAGTGCACTACTTCCCGCAGGCGACGGTCGTTCACCACGAGTCGCAGTTCAGTGCCGGGATTCCGGAGCGGCGGATCAACGAGATGTGGCGGAGCCGGCACCGCTACTGGCGCAAGCACCACGGTCGTGCAGGTGCGCGCATCGCCGCGCTCTCCACCGGCGCGCAGTATGCGGCGCGTGCTGCGTTCTCGCCGGTTGCGCGATCCGATCCCGGTTTCAGCGCGCGCATGCGCTTGCACGCACGTGACGCCTGGGCCGTTCGTGGCCCGGGCCTCCGTGAGCTCGCGGACGAATGGAACGGCCGTGTGGGCCCTGCGTCGCCGCCTTAGCGGCGCACCGATCCTGCTCTTGTCCGTGCCGCTCCTGGGCGTTGCGCGCCTGCTGCCTGCGCACGGACTCGGACTCTGGCTCCGCCTCGTCGCGGCGTCGCTCGTTCTCCTCCTTCCGGGCGCGCTCGTGGCCCGTGCGGCGAGGCTCAGAGGTGCGTCGGCGACGGTGGCCTGGGGACTCGGAGCGCTCGGGCCGGCGTTGCTGCTCGTCTTCGTCGTCCACAGCTCGATCCTGCTCGCCCTCCTCGTGCTCGGCGTGGTCGGTCTGCTCGCGTTGCCGTTTGCGCTGCGCGTCGTTTCGGGACCGCCGGCGTGGGACACGCTCGCCGTCTCGTTCCTCGGGCTCGGCTTCGGCATCGCGCTCTGGCACGTCGCCGGGGTCGTCAGCGGCGACGCCCTGTTCCACCTCGGTCGGGTCGAGAAGCTGTACTCGTTCGGAGACCTGCACGTCCGCTCGGTGGACGAGTTCGCCGACGGCGGTCTGCATCCGGGCTACGCGTTCCCACTCTGGCACGCCTTCCTCGCGCTCGTGGCGAAGGTGGGAGGAGTGCAGCCGACGCAGGTGATGCTGCACGAGCCGAGCGCCATCGCCCCGGTGGCGTTTGCCGTCGTGTACGAGGCCGGGCTCGCCCTCTTCCGCTCGGTCTGGCTGGGAGCGGCCGTTCTCCTGGCCGCGGTCGCGGCGGTGGCGCTCGCTCCGGGCCACGGTGGCTCGTTCGCGCTCCTGAGCCAGCCGGGAACGCTCGACCGCCACGTGCTCGTGCCCGCGGCGCTGACGCTCTTCTTCCTCTTTCTCCGGCATCCCGGCCGGGCGCTCGGGCTTTCTCTGGCCGCGGTCGGAGTCGAGATCCTGCTCGTGCACACGACCACGGCGGTGTTCCTCGGCATCCCGCTCGTCGGCTTCCTCGCCGCTCGGTTCCTGCTCTCGCGGAACGACCTACGCAGGAGCACGGCAGCTCTGGCCGCGCTGTTCGTGCCGGCAGGCGCAGCGCTCGCCTGGCTCCTGCCGCTCGTGCGCGAGACGAGGTCGCATTCACCGTCGACCGGGGAGCTCGAGCGCGGCCTCGCGAAATACGGCGACGAGCTCCACGTCGATTCCCTGCATCACTACGCGTTGCGGCCCGAGGTGGTGTCTCGTGCCGGCGCGGTCGCGGTCGCCGGGCTCTTGCTCGTTCCGTTCGCAGCGTTCGCGGGGCGGCAGCGCTGGGCCGCCTACGTCGTCGGAGGGACGCTCGCGGTGCTCGCGATCGAGCTGGTCCCGTGGATCTTTCCGCGCTTCGCCGACGCGGTTTCGCTATCCCAGGCGCGTCGCGCGGCGGGTTTCGTGCCCCTTCCGTTTGCGCTCGCCGGCGGCACGGCAGTGCTCAGCGCCTTCGTCGGACCCTTCGTGCTGCCGCTCGCGCTGGGCGCCGGCATCGCCTTGCAGCTTGCGTATCCGGGAGACTTCGGACCCGGCCTCGAGCAAGGCGGCCCCGCCTGGGCGACCTGGGTCGCGGCGATCGGCGGCGCAGCCGCAGTTGCGGTCGCGTTGCTACGGGCACGCCGCACCGAAGTGCGGAGCTGGATCGTCACCGCGGCTGCTTTCTTCTTCTGCCTGCCGATCGCCGTGCACGGATTTCGCGAGTGGACGCCGGCGTCGTCTCACGATCGTTACGCCCCGACACCGGGGCTGCTACACGCCCTGCGGACACAGGTGCCGAAGCGCGCGATCGTCTTCTCCGATCTCGAGACGAGCTATCGCATCTCTGCGTACGCGCCTGTCTACGTCGCCGCGGCAC
>VAWR01000198.1 GCA_005885245.1 Actinomycetota bacterium
CATCGTCGCGACCGTCGCGTCAGGCGAGCATGAGGGTCTCCTCTTTCTCGCGATGGCGTATATCGACGGCGTCGATCTTCGCGAGCTGCTTCGGCGGGAAGGGCGGCTCGAGGCTCGGCGCACAGTCGACCTGATCGCGCAGGTCGCCGACGCGCTCGATGCGGCGCATGCTGTCGGGCTCGTTCACCGAGACGTCAAGCCGGGGAACATCCTGGTCGGGTCAAACGGCGACGGCGAGCACGCGTACGTCTGCGACTTCGGCTTGGCTCGTCACGTCTCGTCCGTCAGCAGCCTGACGGGCGAGCGCGGCTTCGTCGGCACGATCGATTATGTGCCGCCGGAGCAGATCGAAGGTGGAACGATCGACGGCCGCGCGGACGAGTACTCGCTCGGCTGCGTCCTCTTCGAATGCCTGGCCGGAGAGCGGCCGTTCGACCGGGAGAGCGAGCTCTCGGTCGTGTTCGCGCATCTGAACGAGCCGCCGCCGCGTCTGTCCGAGGCTCGACCAGATCTGCCCGCTGCGTTCGACGCGGTCTTCGCGACGGCGCTCGCCAAATCGCCGGACGACAGGTATTCGACATGCGGCGAACTGGCCCGAGCCGCTCGCGCAGCACTGCAGGGCAAGACGCTCAGGCCTCGCCGGATCCTCCGACGACTTCTCGTTGCCGGTGCCGTCGCTCTCGCCGCGACCGGTGCGGCGATAGGCGCCGTGATCGCAGCGGAAAGCGGGCATGCGAAACGGCAAACGCTTTCATTGCGGCCGAACGCGCTCAACCTCATCGACGCGCGAACGCGCCGAGTCGTCGAGCGGGTCGGCTTCGGAATGCCCGTCAATGTTGGAGATACGTGGTCCGACGTTGCGGTTTCGGGACACTCGGGCTGGGCCCTGCTCGGCGCTCGGCAGCGTCTCCTTCGCATCGGGCTTGCCACGAAGGAGGTCACCCGTGTGGTGAAGCTGCCGTTCTCGCCGGGCTCACGTCTTCTGACGGCTGCCGGCTCGGTCTGGGTCACTCAGGACCTCGGACCCGGGCTTCTGCGGGTCGACGAACGAACCGGCAAGATCGCCCGTCGTTTCACGTTCAAGGGAGAGGCGATCGGGGCCGGTCTCGCGTACGGCGCCGGCTCGCTCTGGCTGACGCTCGGGTCCGGCGTGGCCCGCGTCGATCCGGAGAGTGGGCGCGTTCTGCATCGCTTTCCGACCGGCTCCCGCTGGCTGGTCTTCGCAGACGGGGCGGTCTGGGCCGTGCGTCCCGAGAACGGCCTCGTCACAAAGATCGATCCGGTCGAGAACAGAATCACGGCCCAGACGAAGCTGCATGGCTGGGCCAGCGACGTGGCGGTCGGCGGGGGCTTCGTCTGGGTCTCGGTGATTCCAGACAGCGTGGTCTTCAGGCTCAACGAGGACGACCTGAGCGTGCAGGGGAGCTCGGCGACCGGGCCGGATCCGGAGCGGCTCTCGTTCGGCGGCGGCAAGCTCTGGATCGCGAACACCGCCGCTTCGTCCCTGTCGCTCCTTGATCAGGTGTCCGGAGCCCGGCAAGGGCTCGCCGCGAGAGCGGAGCCGACCGCCGTCCTGTACCGCGACGGGCTCGTCGTCACCGGTGCAGCACCCGCGCCCTCACCGCTTCCGCCGATCCGCGGGGAGGAACTTCGCATCTCCACGCCGACCGAGGACGCCAATTACGGCAGCATCGATCCCCTGAACTTCGCGTTCCCGGACGAGCAGTTCCTCTATGCGACCTGTGCGAACCTCCTCAACTACCCCGACTCGGCGGGACCGGACGGAGCGAGGCTCCGGCCGGAGATCGCAGCCGCCATGCCGACAGTCACGCGCGGTGGGCGCACCTACACGTTCCGGATCAGACCGGGCTTCCGCTTCTCTCCCCCCTCGAACGAGGCGGTGACGGCCGAAACGTTTCGTCGTTCGATCGAGCGTGAGCTCTCGCCGCACAACCGCTTTTCCCCCGGGCCGCAATTCATCTCGGACATCGTCGGCGAGTCCGCGTACCAGCGAGGCGTGGCTGCCCACATCTCCGGCATCGCTGTCCGCGGGAACACGCTCTCCATCACGCTCGTCAAGCCGGCAGGGGACTTCGTCACCCGGATCTCGATGCCCGCGTTCTGCCCCGTTCCCCGCTCGATCCCTGCGAAGGGCTACGCGACGGCTCCGCCTGCTTCCACCGGCCCGTATTACGTGTCCTCGGTTCAGGGCGGCCGCACGGTCTTGCTGCGAAATCCCAACTACCGCGGAAGTCGGCCACGACGCGCAGCGCGAATCGTGTACACGAACGACGTGGCGACGCCGACTGCGGTCTCGTTGGCGAACGCGGGAGCAATCGATCTTCTTCCGCAGGATTTCGACAACACCACGTCGTTCTTCGATCCCGGCGGGGTGCTCGGAGATCGTTCCGGTGCGGGGAGCGCAGCCGCTCGAGCAGGGGGACAGCAGTACTTCCTCTACCCGGCCCCGCTCCTCGACTACATCGTCTTCAACACGAATCGTCCTCTCTTCCGGCGCGTCCGGCTGCGGCGTGCCGTCAACTACGCCATCGACCGACGCGCGCTGGCGGCAGCGTTCGGGGACGCATCCGCCGATCGGATCGTCCCACCGGCGGTCCCCGGGTTTCCGGCCGGACGCGTCTATCCCCTCAATCGCCCCGATCTCGTCACGGCCCGGAGGCTCGCGGGGCGAGTGAGTCGACATGCGGTGCTCTA
>VAWR01000027.1 GCA_005885245.1 Actinomycetota bacterium
CGCCTCTAAGACGAACGGCGCACGCGGAAAGAGACAACCCCGTGCGGAATCCTGGGGCGGTGCCTCGATCCGATCAACGCCGAGGATCAAGTGCTGCCTGCGCCTTCGCGAGCGAGACGCCGACCTCGGCGAGGGCGCGTGCGGCAACGGAATCCGGCACGCTGAGCACGCCAAGCAGCACGTGTTCGTCGCTCACCGGCCCTTCGGCTGCACGGTCGAGCGCATAGGCGAGCGACATCTTCAGCCGAGCGCAGATGCCTATGCAGCCGGAGCGTGTGCGCTCGAGCGCGCCCGGCCCGAATGTCTCCTCCACGCGGTTGCGTACCGACTCGAAATCGATTCCCAGCATCGCCAGCGCTTGCGGGTCGATCCTCGAGTTCGCACTACTACTGTCTTTCAGCCAGCAGGCAAGCTCTCGCTCGACCGCGTCGGCGGTTACGCCGACGCTCGCAAGCAGCCGCATGGCCGAGCTGTCGGGGTCGCGGACGAGGACGCTGAGGACGTGTTCGGTACCGGCGTAGTTGTGGCCGAGCCGCCGCGCCTCCTCCGTGGCCGTGAACAGGTACCGCTCGGCCGGCCTGATCGTCTTCACCCGCGGTGGACGCCGGGCACGCTGGAGCAGTCTCACCGCGTGCTCCGCCGTCGTCCGGCCTCGCGCGTGCCGTACTTCTGGTGCACAGCCTGCTTGGACACGCCCAGCAGTTCGGCGATCTGCTGCCAGCTCCAGCCGAGCTCCCGCGCGTGCCGCACCTGTAACTCCTCGACGGCCTCCAGCAGGGCCCGCAACGAGGCGACTCCACGGAGGCCAACCTCAGGATCTTCGCTGGCGGTCTGGGCCACCACTTCTGCGGGTCTGGCCATCGACGTCAAGGTAGCTTGACGCCCCGTCGGCGTCAATTTTTCTTGACGCTCGCAAGCCGCTCCTGACTCGGCTCGACTTCGACACTATTGGCCCAAATGAGCTCTCCTCAAAGCGGCATCTTCGCCCTGGGCACGGCCGCTCACGCCTATCTCGAGTTCGATGTCTCGTCTGGACGCGCCGGGGCAGAGCTCGTGCCGGCGATCTCGTCGCTCCGCGAGCCGAGGACGACGATGGGCGGCGTCAACCTGGTGGCGGGCTTCAGGCCAGAGCTGTGGCATGAAGTGGCGCCCGATGAAGCGCCGGCAGGCTTGCATGGATTCAACGGAGACATCATCGGCCGCGACGGTTTCGCGATGCCGGCGACGCAGCACGATGCCGTGTTGTGGCTGTCGGGAAGCGCGTACGACGTCGTCTTCGAAGTAGCACGCAAGGCGATCGCCGAGCTCGCACCGGCAGCGTCGGTTGCCGCCGAAACCTCGAGCTGGCCCTACCGCCACGATCGCGATCTGACCGGCTTCATCGATGGAACCGAGAATCCGACGCTGAACGATGCGCCGAGCTTGATCCTCATCCCGGAGGGCAGTCCCGGAGCTGGAGGCACGATCCTGCTCCTGCAGAAGTGGGTTCACGATGCCTCCGCATGGGAAGCGCTTGCCGTCGAGACTCAGGAGCGGGTGATCGGTCGGAGGAAGCTCGACAGCTTGGAGCTCGAAGAAAAAGCGACGGACTCCCATGTCGCCAGCACCGACCAGGACCGCTTCGGCAAGATCTTCCGGCGCAACATGCCGTATGGAACGGTCACCGACCACGGCACCATGTTCGTCGGGTTCAGCTCCGAGCAGGGGCCGCTCTCCACGATGCTGGAAAGCATGGCGGGACTCGCCGGCGGGGCCCGCGACGCGCTCACGATGTACACGAGGGCGCTCACCGGCGCCTACTACTTCGTCCCTTCCACGGACTCGCTACGGCGTATCGCGACCATTCGCCAACGGTCTTAGGGCCTTGATTTGGCGAGCGTGGGTCGAACAGTGAGAATGAACCGATGAGCACCCCCACGACGACCACCCTCGATCGCGCCCGCATCGCGGAGCTGACCGAACGCGAACAGCGGCGTCTCGACGAGCGGACCCAGGGCTCGCGGGCACTTTACGGACGCGCTCGGAGGGCACTCGCCGGCGGCGTCGCTTCCGCCTATCAGGAACGGAAGCCGTGGCCGATCTATCTATCCCATGGGCTTGGCTCGCACGTCTGGGATGTCGACGGCACCGAGATGGTCGACTTCCACAACGGCTTCGGGTCAATGGTGCAGGGGCACGCGCATCCGGCGATCGTGAAGGCCGTACGCGACCGCGTGGAGCTCGGCACTCACTTCGCCGCCCCGACCGAGGACGGAGTGATCGTCGCAGAGGAGCTCGCGCGGCGATTCGGCTTGTCGCGCTGGCGGTTCGTCAACTCTGGCTCAGAGGCGACGATGGACGCGATTCGTATCGCGCGTGCAGCGACCGGACGCGAGACGATCGTGAAGGTCTTCGGCTCATACCACGGTCACCACGATTATGTGATGGTCTCGATCGGCGTCCCCTACGACCAGATCGGCGACCGAGAGCACTACGCATCTCTGCCGTACGGCGCCGGCATCCCGCAGGCCGTCGTCGAGATGACCGTCGCGGTGCCGTTCAACGACGCCGACGCGATGGAACGCCGGATTGCGCAGCTCTTCGAGGAGGGCCGTCCTCCGGCGTGCGTGATCATGGAGCCGGCGATGATGAACCTCGGGGTCGTGCTACCCGAGGCCGGATATCTCGAGGCGGTTCGCGAACTGACTCGGGAGCACGGCGTCCTCTTGATCTTCGACGAGGTGAAGACGGGGCTCTGCATCGCGGCGGGCGGAGCGACGGAGCGCTTCGGGGTCACGCCCGACCTCGTCACCCTCGCGAAGGCGCTCGGCGGCGGTTTGCCGACCGGCGCGATCGGCGGTACCGAGGCGGCGTTCGAGGTCGTCGAGAAGGGCACTGTCTACCAGGTCGGCACGTTCAACGGCAATCCGCTCGCGATGGCCGCCGCGCGAGCGAGCCTGCTCGAGGTGCTGACGCCGGGCGCGTACGAGCATCTCGACGCAACCGAAGCGCGCCTGCTCGCAGGTTGCGGCGAGGTGCTCGAGCGGTACGGACTTCCGGGCTACACCGTTGGCATCGGGGCGAAGGGTTGTGTCGTGTTCGCGCCGGAGCCGGTGGTCGACTACGAGACCTTCAAGGAGCACCAGGACGGCGAGCTCGCAGATCTGGCCTGGCTCTACAACATGAATCGCGGGGTGTACATGACGCCGGGCCGCGAGGAGGAATGGACGCTCTCGGTGGCGCACAGGCCGGAGGACTGTGACGTCTTCATCGCGGCCTTCGACGAGATGGCTGCCGACCTGACCCGCTGACGCGATCGTGGACGGCAGCGTAGGGTTGCCCTAATCGACAAGGAGGCTCAGATGCCGTTCGCACGAGTTGTGTCTTTCGAAGGCGTGAGCAAGGACCGGATGGATGAGATGAACCGGGAGATGGAGAGCGGTGAGCCCCCTGAGGGATTCCCGCCGTCCGAGCTCGTCGCCCTCCATGACGCCGAGGCCGAGAAGTCGCTCGTGATCATCATCTTCGAGACGGAGGACGACTACAAGCGCGGCGACGAGATCCTGGATGCGATGCCCGCCGGTGACACTCCTGGGCGGCGCACGTCGGTGGCGAAGTACAACGTCGCGGCTCGCATGAAGTCCTGACGGGCTCCAAGCCCTAGGCGATTTCGACGCCGAGCTTGCCCTGCTTGTGGACGTTGGAGAGCGCCTGTAGCGCTTCGGCTGCGTGCGCGAGCAGGTAGTTCCTCTGGAGGTGGACGCGCAGGGTCCGGTCGTCGAGTAGCTCGCCGAGGCGTTGCAGGTTCTCCGGCGTCGGCTGGGCAACGAGGTTGAAGCGAAGCGGGCCGTCCCCTGCGGCACCGAGCGGCGACGCGAGACGACCGCCTTCATTCAGCAGCTCGTCCCGCGGGGCGTAGGAGACGACGTCGAGGATGGCATCGACCGTGATATCCAGATCCGCATCGCGATCGAGAATCTCGCTGGTCCCGAGATCCCGAAGGTAGCCCTCGTCCTCGGGAAGCGCGGGGGCGACCACGTGCGCGCCTGCGGCTGAGGCGAGTTGAACGAAGAAGCTGCCGACGCCACCCGTGGCACCGATCACGAGGATCGTCTTGTCGCTCGTCGGCTCGAGTACGTCGCGTGCGGCCAGAGCGGTGATTCCCGCGAGAGGCGCGGCCCCGGCCTCGGCCAGGTCGAGGTTTCGTGGTTTGGGCGCAACGAAGTTGAACTCGGGAACCGTGATCAGCTCGGCCCAGCTGCCCTCGTGAACAGTCGGGTTGACGGCGGGGAGGAAGCCGTAGACCTCGTCGCCGATCTGGTAGCGACTGACGTCGCGGCCGACTCGCTCGACGACCCCCGCAAGGTCGCGGCCGAGTGTCACCGGGAAGTCGTGCTCCGCCATCTCCTTCAAGACGCCGCCGGCGATCGCAGCGTCGACGGGATTGACCGAGGAGGCATGCACGCGGATGAGCAGCTCGCCCTCGGCAGCAGTCGGCTCGGGCAGATCGTCGCGCAAGCGCGGCGGCGATTCGAAGCTGTCGAGTGTGAAGGCTCGCACTAGCTGTTCCTCTGTTCGGATCGTGCCAGGAGCCGCTACTTCTCTGCGTGCTCCTCGAGCCACGCCCTCGCCACGCGCTTCTGCGCCCTTGTGAGCCACGCTTCGACGACGAGGTCCTCCAGCTCGTCTCGGTCAAGGCCGGCCAGGTCAGGGATTCGCATCAACACGGCGGGGTAGCCGTCGAAATGCGGCGTGGTGAAGAACATGCCGCGGTCGTCGGCGAGCAGGAGCTCCTTCACGCCGAGGTCGGCGACACGGAACATCAAGACGTCGTCGAGCCGTTCGCCTGTCTGCGGATCGACGGCGTCCGGCCGCCGGCCACGCTGACAGCAGAACAGCTTCCCGTGCGCGCGATACGACGGGCGACCGTCGCCGGACACCTCCCTCGTCACCTGCGGCAGACCCAGGGCTAGCTCGTCGACATCGGTCATCGTCGTCATTGGCGCCACTCTGCCATCTACTATCGAGACGTGCCTTACGACGAAGAGCTCGCGAACCGTATACGCGAACTTGTCGCCGGTGAGCTCGGTCTCACCGAGAAGAGGATGTTCGGCGGGCTCGCCTTCTTGATCGGCGGCAACATGGCCGTCGCGGCAAGCAGCCAAGGCGGAGTGCTCGTCCGCGCGGACCCTGAAGAGTCGGACACGCTCGTGGCGAAGACCGATGCTCGTCTCTTCGAAATGCGCGGCCGAGCGATGAGGGGATGGCTGCGAGTCGACGCGGAACACCTCGGCACCAAACGTCAGCTCGCCAAGTGGGTGGTGCTCGGCACCGCGTACGCGCGCTCGCTACCCACGAAGCGATAGAGAAGGAGGCGATGCGATGACGGAGCACAGGGTCGGAACGCGCGAGGAATGGCTTGACGCACGCAACTCGCTGTTGGAACGCGAGAAAGAACTGACGCGGCGGGGCGACGAACTTTCCCGCGAGCGGCGCGAGTTGCCGTGGGTGCGGGTGGAGAAGGAGTACACCTTCGAGACCGAGGACGGTCAGAAGACCCTGGCGGAGCTCTTCGACGGTCGTTCGCAGCTACTGGTCTACAACTTCATGTTCGGCCCGGACTACACGGCGGGCTGCCCGGTCTGCTCATCGGGCGCGGACACCTACAGTGGCGCCGTAGAGCACTTGCGGGCGCGCGACGTGACCTTCCTCTGCATCTCGAGGGCACCGCTGGAGAAGCTGCAGGCCTACAAGCACCGTATGGGCTGGCGTTTCCCCTGGGTTTCCTCGCACGAAAGCGACTTCAACTTCGATTTCGGTGCCTCATACACCAGGGAAGAGCTGGCGCCGAGACTCGAAGGCAACCTTGGACCCGTCCCGGGTCTCGCGGCCGAGTGCGGCACCGACCCCGCCGGGTACCTGTCCGAGGGGCCGGTCTTCAGCGCGTTCGCGCTCGAGGACGGGATCGTCTATCACACGTACTCGACCTCCGCGCGGGGCCTCGAATTCATGCTGGGGTATTACACGTTCCTAGATCGGGCGCCGAAGGGACGCGACGAGGGCGACCCGCCGGAAATGTGGATCCACCGCCACGACGAGTACGAGGACGCGAAGATCGCGAGTCGGTGACCAGAGGAGCTCGAGGACCCCGGATACCCAGCCGACGAGGTCGAGCTGATGAGCGAGGTTCATCTTCGTGGAACACTCGGCCTCGACGACGGCGACCCGATCAGCGTGTCCGTGGGCTCGCCGTACTCCTAGCCTCACCCCGCACAGCTACCGTCGGCTGATGAGCTCGAATCGCGACGGCATGACCAAGGAGTACGCGGCCGACGAGATCGTGGTCGAGTGGGAGCCACGCCTCTGCTTCCACTCCCAGAACTGCGTTCGCGCCCTTCCGCAGGTGTTCGACGACAGCCGGCGACCGTGGGTTCAAGTGGACGCGGCGACGGCAGACGACGTCGAGGCGGCGGTCGCGCGCTGTCCGTCCGGTGCACTGCGGACGCGCCGGATCGGTGCCCAGGCGCCGAAGCGCCAGCAGTGGTCAGAGCTTCGCGCGTCAGAAAATGGACCACTGCTCATCACCGGCGGCGTACGCATCCTCGATGCCGAGGGCAACACTCTTTACGAGGGCGAACGCGCAGCGCTGTGCCGGTGCGGCGGCTCGAGCAACAAGCCGTTCTGCGACGGGACGCACAAGAAGAACGGCTTCCGTGGCTGAGGCCGTGGTGACGCTCTACCAGGCGGAGTGGTGTCCCTTCTCGTCGGCGGTGCGGGAAGTGCTGACGGAGCTGGGGATCGACTTCACGGCGCGCCAGGTCGAGCCGTGGCCGGACGAGCGCGATGAGCTGCGCAGCGGCGCGGGCACAGACCAGATTCCCGTCCTGAAGACCGAAGACGGGGTTCTGTACCGTGGCACTCGCGAGATCTTCGCGCACCTGCACGAGCGCGACCCGTGGCAATTCGCGGCAGCGCACCGCCGCCGCTTCGCCGATCATCGGGACGCGCGCGAGTCAGATGCGCCCGGCCAGCTGGTCGAGTACTTCCGTGGGACGGACGAACTCGAGGCTGCCGGCGGGACCGCTACGGACGCCGAGATCGTCGACGTGCCGGAGGCGAGTCGGTATGAGCTCCGGCTCGAGGGGCGGCTGGTCGGTCTCGCCGCCTACCGGCGGCGCGACGGCCGGATTGCCTTCACTCACACCGAGGTGGACGAATCCCGCGAGGGCCATGGCTTGGGCAGCCGGCTTGCTGCCGCGGCCTTGGAAGATGCCGGTCGGAAGGGCCTCGAGGTCGTGCCGCTCTGTCCGTTCATCGCGCATTACATCGAGGGCCACCCCGCATACCAGATGCTCGTCGCGCCCGGTTATCGCGACCGCTGAGCGAGGGACCTCGGCACTCGGCGAAAGGTGACCTCGTTCGAGAACGTACCCTGATGCTCGATGGGCATGTTCTTTCACTCTTCTGAGGCGCCGCCGGACCGGCCGGCGGATCCCGCGACCCGACGCGCGAATCTCCGCCGGATCGGGCGGCTCTTCGTGCCGTACAAGCTGCGCCTCGGCGGCGTCCTTGCGCTGATCGTCTTTGCGGCGGGACTGGGAGTGATCCCGGCCTTCCTGCTCAAGCACGTCCTCGAGGCGATCGGGCGTAACGACACGACGTCGCTCTCGTTCAACGCCGGCGGGATGATCGCGATCGCGATCGTGACCGGCGTGCTGGGCGTGATCCAGACGCTGCTGTCCAATCAGGTCGGCCAGCGCGTGATGCACGACCTGCGCGCCGCGGTGTTCCGGCACTTACAGCGCCTTTCGCTCGCCTTCTTCACACGCACGCGCACGGGCGAGGTGCAGTCTCGGATCTCGAACGACATCGGCGGTGTGCAGAACGTCGTCACGAACACGGCAACGTCGATCGCGTCAAACGTGACCACCGTGGGCGCGACCATGGTGGGGATGCTGTTCCTCAACTGGAAGCTCGCCCTGTTCGCGTTCGCGCTGATCCCGATCTTTGCTGTGCTGACGCGTCGCGTCGGCAACGAGCGGCGGCGGATCGCGAAGACGACGCAGGAGACGCTCGCCGACATCTCGAGCCTCGTGCAGGAGTCGCTCTCGGTCTCCGGGATCCTGCTCGGAAAGACGATGGGCCGCGGGAACGAGCTGGCGGACCGCTTCGAGGCCGACTCCCTGCGCCTCGCCAGCCTCGAGGTGCGCCAGCGGATGGCGGGTCGCTGGGTGATGGCGTCGATCCAGACGAGCTTCGCGATCATGCCCGCCGCCGTTTACTGGTTCGGCGGCCTCGCGCTCGCTCACGGATCGCAGGCGGTCTCGATCCCGACGCTCGTAGCGTTCACGACACTGCAGACACGACTGTTTTTCCCGGTCGGCTCTCTGCTCGGCGTGGGCCTCGACGTGCAGACGTCGCTCGCCCTGTTCGACCGGATCTTCGAATACCTCGATCAGCCGATCGACATCGAGGAGAAGCCGAACGCGCTCCCGGTCGGCCGGGCCGGTGACGTCGTGTTCGATCAGGTCTGGTTCCGCTACGGCGAAGACTGGACGCTCCAGGACGTCTCGTTCACGGTCAAGGCGGGCACGACGACTGCATTGGTCGGCGAGACAGGCTCCGGCAAGACCACGCTCGGCTACCTGGCCGCGCGGCTCTACGACGTCAGTCGGGGCAGCATCACGATCGGCGGTGTCGACATCCGCGATCTGAGCTTCCAGGCGTTATCCGACCTCGTCGGCGTGGTCTCCCAGGAGACGTACCTCTTCCACGAGTCGGTACGCGAGAACCTGCGCTTCGCGAAGCCCGACGCAACGGATGAGGAGATCGAGGCGGCAGCCGAGGCGGCCCGGATCCATGACCTCATCGCGGCGCTGCCCGAGGGGTACGACACAGTTGTCGGCGAACGCGGTTATCGGTTCTCGGGCGGCGAGAAGCAGCGGATCGCGATCGCTCGCACGATCCTGCGCAACCCGCCGATCCTCGTGCTCGACGAGGCGACGAGCTCGCTCGACACCGAGACCGAACGGCTCGTGCAGGAGGCGCTCGACCGGCTTTCCTCGGGGCGGACGACCATCGCGATCGCGCACCGGCTCTCGACCGTGCGCGACGCCGACCAGATCATCGTGCTCGACCATGGCCGCATGGTCGAGACCGGTCGGCACGAGGACCTGATCCTCGCCGGCGGCCGCTACACGACCCTCGCCGCACGCGACGCTGAGCTTGTCGACACGGCTCGTGCTCCCGGCGACGTCGCTGCGCTCGCGCCGGCGAGCTGAGCCCCGAAATGATCGAGGAGGCGCGCCTGGAGCAACGCGACGCTGGGCTCACGCCTGTATCCGACGGGTGGTTTGTCGTCAGCATTCCGGATGCCGCCTGGGTGACGAACGAAGTGCTCGGCGACGCCTGCATCTTCGAGGGCGACGACGCGCCGTTTTCGGACGTCGGGTTCACCATCGCCGTGCTGCAGCCGGGGCAGGCAGGTGGCAGGTACCACCGCGAGGCGAACCAGGAGAATTTCCTCGTCCTCGCGGGCGAGTGCCTGCTTCTGATCGAGGGCCAGGAGCGACACCTGAGACGCTGGGACTTCGTCCACTGTCCGCCGAACACCGAGCACGGTTTCGTCGGGGCGGGCGACGGCCCGTGCGTGATCTTCATGACCGGCGCGCGACAGGGCTGGCCGGAGAAGGGCATCGTCTATCCCCGTTCCGAACCAGCGCTTCGCCACGGCGTGGGCGTCGCGGAAGAGACGACGGTGCCTGCCGAGGCGTATGCACCCTTCCCGCAGTGGCAGCCCGGGCGCCCGAGCAGCTGGGCCGGGCTTCCCTGGGCATAGGCCGTGTACTTACCGTCTCACTTTGTGGCTCTGAGCCACAAGGCTCATGGGATCGCCCTTGCGCCGCTCGCGAAACGTGCTCGCTCCGCGCAAGTGGCTCTGAGCCACAAAGTCTGAGTGCAGCCGGTCAGACGTGGGCGAGCACGCGGTCCAGCGGCCGAGGCACCTCGGTGAGATCCAGCGCATCGACGAGCAACCGCGCGTAGCGGATCTTCCGCCTGCCGCCGCTCCCCATGAAGCGTCGAAGCTGCTCCTCGGTGGTCCGTCCTTGCCACGCCGGCTGCTTCTGGAGGGTGCGGAAGGATCCGAGGTCACCCTGGGAAGCGACGACCTTCTCCACCGACGCCGCACCGAGGGCGCGGATCAGCTCGTCCTCCAGGTCCGCGTCGCAGACGTAGAAACCCAGTCGCTCCATATCGACACGACCAAGGTTGGCGCCGAGACCGGCCCGCTCGAGACCGCGCTGGAAGTCGCCCTCCTCTGCGGCGTCGCAGAGACCCGCCAGCCTGACGTCGAGACCCTGAGGACCGAACCGATCCAGGAACCTGCCGATTGCCTGAGCACCGCCGATCGGCAGGATGGAGATGCCCTCAGCCTCGAGATCTCGCCCTCGACGCCGGGCGAGCGCTTCGAGCGCGAACCGGTCGCTGATCCCTTCGACGAGCACGACCGCTTGCGCGAAGAAGGCCTCGGCCGTCTGTGGACTGTCCTCGGCAAGCTTCATGTGCGAGCACAAGTCTGCCTGGCCTTCGCTCCACGCAGTCGCACGACGGTCTTCTGCTTTACTCCCGGTGACAGCGCCGAACGACCCAAGGAGCGGAGATGCGCGCAGCGTTCATGTCCATCGAGAAGGCCTTTGTGACCTATTCGGAGGGTATG
>VAWR01000199.1 GCA_005885245.1 Actinomycetota bacterium
CGAGGATCGCCTTGTTCTCGTTCATGAATCGGCCAAGCCTCTTCTGGAACGCGCGATCCGTTCGCTTCGCCTGGACATACTGAGCGACTGCCTGGCGGACGGCCTTGGACACGCTGATGCCCTCGACTCGAGCAATCGCCTCCAGCTCGCGCGCTAGTTCTTCCTCCAGCCGCAGTGTCATCGCCTTCGCCATGCCTGCCTTTTCTCACGGTTGCTTGCTACTTTGGTATCATTATACCAAACGGGCCTTCGCGCGAGCGCCGACGAGCGCCGTCGTTAACGGCTCTCGGCCGGGCTGATCTATCTCCGTCGCACCGCCAAATACCGACTAGCGCCCGCGCAGCTAGAGCATGTTTTGACCCCAACGAGGCGCTAAGGCCGGAGGCGCCCCACCCGGCACTAGCTGCGTCACTTTGTCGAAGTCGGCACCGTTTCAGCGCAACTGCGCGACTCATTGATCGCGCCAACAAAGCTGGGATGTCGGACATGCGCCGTACCATCGATCGTTGTGACTTCGAGTCCGCAACCGAATCCGGCAACCGTTGAAGCGCTGCTCGATACGGCATGGCGCCTAACGGCAAGTGAGGCCTCGCGTACAGAAGCGCTCGATCGCAAGTCCGCGACGCTCGCGACCTTTGCATCGCTCCTGACTGCGCTGACCGCAACGCTCGGACTCCGATTCGTCGAAGACAAGCCGACCTGGTGGGCGCTGACGCTCTTGACCGGCAACCTGATCCTGCTGGGCACCGCCGTCGGGCTCGCAGTCGTCGTCTTGCTTCCACGCGAGTACCTCGCTCTCGGAATCGACTACCTCCGCCGGTTTCCAACCTGGTCGGAGATCCTCAAGCCTCCTGAACAGGTCCGCGGAGAGACAATGCGTGGCCTCGTCGAGGCGATCGCGCGAGAGCGCGATGCCAACGACGGCAAAGCGCGTCTCGTGCGCTGGGCGTACCTGGCGCTCGCGGCCGCGCTCGTGCTGACGATCGCGGAAGCAGTTACGCTGGGCTGGAACAAGGTGAGCTGATGAGCAAGCGACCCGAAGATACGCCGGCTCCTCCCCCGCCTTCTCCCCCGGCGGACGAATCTCCGTTTCCGCTGCCGCCGCTCGATCCTCTGGAACGCGGACTGGATCCTCCCGAGAGGGAAACGCGTGGCGACTGAGGAGATACTCGACCACGAGGTTGACCCGGAGGCCAGTCCTTTCCCCCTGCCGCCGATCGAAGGTCTCCCCTTCGATCGCGACAGCGACGAGGCGACGGCGATCCGGAAAGTGATTGAGGAGGCTGATCGCGAGCGTTCCGGAGGGGACACGCCAAGCGAAACGCCGCCTTCGGTGCGCTGAGCGGTCGAATCAAGATCACGCAGGCAGTCGACTGTTTCGAAGGGGACTGCCGTGGCTCCCTCCACGAGGTTTTCGAAGATACGCCCGTCACGGCGAACGACTTGCGAGATGTTGAGCTCGGCCGTCCGTGATCCCGCTTAGCGCGCGGCTGTGGCCGCAGCCGAAGAACGGCCATCTTGGATCGTCACAATGACGACCCTATCTTCGCTTTCGAAGTACTCGTAGACGATCAGCATCCAGCGCCAGGGTCCGAGCAAGAACCGAAATCCCTGCCAGTGGCCCTCCAGCGGCGCTCCGATGTACGGGAAGTCTTCGAGTGATCGCAGCGAGCGCTTTACCCGCTCCCTGGTGTCGGGCGGCAGGCTATGCGTGGAGATCAACCGCTCGAGATCCTCGACAGCGGCCTGCGCCAGCTCGACGCGGGCCATCGTTAGAGATCGTCAAGCGGAGTGGTCGTTCCGGCTCTTGCTTGATCGCGGCCCAGGAGCGCGCGCTCATAGGCGCCGGGAATGCCGTCGAGGAGATCGGCAACGTGGCGTGGATCAGGATCAGCTTCGTCGAGGGCGTGCGAAAGCAGGGAGCGTGCCAGCGTCCCCTCCTGCGTGTGTGTCCGCTCGGCTAGGCGGGAGAGCTTCTCGGCGTACTGGTCGTCGAGCGTGACGTTCAGCCGAGTGTTGCGGTTACGGGCCACTGGCCCAGAATAGCACGACAGAGCACGAAAAGTGTAACGCCGCCGCGCGCCTGGGCGTCGACCGCCGCTGCCGCGGCCGTTTCGTCTGGGCTCGTGGCCAACTGCGCCTTCAGACAGTCGGCGAACTTCGTGACGAGCTGCGAGACATCCTGCACCGAATCGCCGCTTTCGCTTCCGCTGCTCGACACTCAGCGAAGGGACTCGATCCTCCGGACCGAGCGGCCGCGATCCGGAAAGTGATCGAGGAGCTATCGCGAGCGTTCCGGAAAGGACGCGCCAAGTGAAATGCCACCCTCGGCGCGCTGAACTCCTAGACCGAAGCGTTCCGTCCAGCCAGTGATAGGCGCTTCGATCCCTCCAAGGGGGGACGAGGAATACCGCGGTGTCGCCCATATCAAGTTGACCGGCCTCAGGAAGCTTGGGGGCCGAGCACG
>VAWR01000200.1 GCA_005885245.1 Actinomycetota bacterium
TGATCGTGCGTTCCATCTCCTTTAATTCCTCCCGGTACCAGCTGCCGTCCTCGACTTGAATCACGGGGTAAAGGGGCTGGCCGGTGCCCTCGATCACGACGGTGCGGTTCTCGGGACGCCAAGGGCGCCGACAAGCTCGCGAGGGATGCGATCGAGCGGCGGGGAGTTCTTCTTGATCAGCCGAACGCCCATCTGCGGTCGATGAAGTTCGCATGGGTCGGGGATGGGCGGCTGGCCGATCGACATTGTCTACTCGCTCGGCCGGTAGGTCAGATGCAGGACCCCGCTCTCGTACGCCTCTGTCCCCGCAAGTGCGAACTTCGCAGCGGGGCCGCCTTCGGCGAACAGCCGCCGACCGGCACCGAGCGCCAGGGGAAAGACAAACAAGTGCAACTCGTCGACAAGTCCGTCGGCGAGCAGCGCCCGCACGAGGGTGCCGCTGCCGCTCACATACAGGTCGCCGTCGAGGCGCTCCTTGAGCTCGCGGATCGCGTCCGCCCGATACGGGCCGAGGATCGTCGAGTTGTTCCACTCGGCGGTCTCGAGCGTCGCCGAAACGACGTACTTCGGCGACTCGTTCATGAACGGAGCGCCTGGATCGTCCTCGGCAGTCCGGCCCGACCACGCCGGAGCGAACATCTCGAAGGTACGCCGCCCCAAGAGCAGCGCCTTGCTGGATCCCATGATCGCTGCGATGGCCTCACCCATCATCGGATCGAACGGGTAGTCCATCGTCCACCTCGGCTCATCGAAGACGCCGTCCAGCGTGATGAACTCGTGTACCGCGATCTTGCCCATGATCGTCTCCTTGAGCGATTGATTCAGAGCGCGTCTGCTCGGCTACCTAGATCGATCCCGGACCGGAAAGTCATCGCCGCTCGATCGCCAAGCCTCGAGGCGTGTGGACGCGATCGAGCCCCTTCACGACTCACAGGAGCACCGAGCTAGGCTGGGCTGATAACTCCAGCTGGAAAGCAAACGGTTGACGGAGGTGGAAGCCGATGGATGTCCAGTTCGTAGCGAGCGTCGCCCCGATCGTACGAGACACCAAGGCCGCCCGCGCCTTCTACATGGACGCTCTCGGCCTGTCGTTCGAAGGCGGTGAAGGCGGTGAAGGCGTCTACCAGTTCACCCAGGAGCTGGAAGGAACGAAGCACTTCGGGCTTTGGCCGCTCTCGGAGGCGGCAACAGCCTGCTTCGGGACGACGGAATGGCCGAGTGAGATTCCCGTGCCTCAGGCCAGCATCGAGTTCGAGGTCGCCGACGTCGCCGCGGCCGCCGACGAGCTCAAGGCCAGGGGCTACCGGCTGATCCACGAGGCCCGCACCGAACCCTGGACGCAGATCACCGCCCGACTGCTGAGCCCCGAGGGACTATTGGTCGCGGTCTGCTACACCCCGCAGGTCCACGATCGCTCCGACGTAGGTACCTGACCACTGCCACGACCAGCGGCGATTCTCCTCGCTCTTCATTTTGCGGCGGCGAGCGCTTCCGCCTCGGTGCGGTAGTCCTGCATCGAGACGACCTTTCCCTCGTGGAATCGAATGACGGTTGACGTTTCGTCCGGCCATTCGTGACCGCCGATCTCACTCGGGTGCGCGGTGACGACCACCACATCGGATCCCGCGTCGTGGAAGTTCAGGCGTCCCTCGGCAAAGCCGGCAGCGTGCCGTTGGCGCAACGTCCGCAGCACGTCGTCACGGTTGTGGCAGTCCCAGTCTCCTGGCTCGAACCAGCGCCACTCGACTTCGGGCGCGAAGATGGCCTCCAACGCGGCGAAGTCGCCGCGGCGCCAGGCATCGAATCCCTGCTGTGCAACGGTCAGGCTCGAGCTACTGCTCATCACAGGCGAACTTAACGGATAGGCGGAAACCGGTCAGACGCGCACCCCTTCTCGCGTGCGCCTCGATCCCCGTTGCCCTGAACCACCATCGCCTTGCCCGCGCAACGCCTGCCAAAGGGACCGCCGCTGCACATGCACAGCGACGAGGATGAGTTCATCTACATCCTGGAGGGCGACATCAGGGTTAAGCTCGAGAACGAGCTGATTGAGGCGGCCCCCGGATCGTTTGTCTTCATCCCGCGCGGCACGGCCCACACCTGGCAGAACGTCTCCGACGCCCCCGCGCGCTTCTTCGCCGGTGTCATGCCGGCCGCGATCGCGTTCGAGGAGTTCTTCGCGCGCTACGCCCAGTTGCCCGCCGAAGAGCGGGGCACCGAGGCGTTCGCACACATAGCCATGGAAACGAGGGCGTTCGAAGTCCTCGGGCCGCCGCTGGCGCAGTCCGAGCCCCGCTAATCCGCAGACAGCACCAAAGGGCCCGCTAACGCGGGATTTCCTCCTTCGGGTCGACGTGCACGTAAGGCAGGTTTGGAGCCCTTTATGGAGCCTCCGAGTCCAGAACGCCGACTTGCGGATTCTCACGCACTTCCGCTTAGTCGCCGCTGCTGAGCTGTGTTCATCAACCAGCGAAAGGACGAGCGATGAACGAGCGAGAACGAGCGAAGAGCGGCGGGTTACTCGATCCGACCGTTTCCGTCGGGCGCATCGCCGGAGTCAGGATCGGGTTCAACTGGAGTTGGGCGATCGTCTTCGCGCTCATCGTGTGGTCGTTGGCGGCCTCGTACTTCCCCTCGCGGTATCCGTTTCTGACGGACGGGGCGTACATCGTGATGGCCGTCTACGCCGCGATCCTCTTCTTTGGTTCGCTGCTCCTGCACGAGCTCGGCCATGCGATCCAGGCACGGCGCGAGGGCATGCAGATCGACGGGATTACGCTCTGGCTCTTCGGCGGCGTCGCGCGGTTCAAGGCGATGTTCCCGAACGCGGGGGCGGAGTTCAGGATCGCGCTCGCCGGCCCGCTCGTCACTCTCGTCCTGAGCGCCACCTTCGCCGCTGTGGCGGCGCTGGTGCCAACCTCGCTGGCGCTGCACGGTGTCCTTGCCTGGGTCGCCTACGTCAACCTGCTGCTGCTCGTCTTCAACCTGATCCCGGCCCTGCCGCTCGACGGCGGCCGTGTGCTGCGCTCGCTCCTTTGGCGAGCGAAAGGGAACTTCGGCTGGGCGACCGCGATCGCCGCCAACATCGGCCGCGGCTTCGGGTACCTCTTGATCGGCGGCGGCGTTTTGCTGTTCGTCTTCGTCGGCGCTTTCACCGGGGTCTGGTTCGCCGTCGTCGGTCTGTTCCTCGTCAACGCGGCCGAGACGGAGCGGCGCTACGCGGTCGCGCGCGCCGCCTTGGAGGGATTGCGGGTCGGTGACCTGATGGTTCGGAATCCGGTGACCACTCACCCGGATCAGACGATCGCCGCCTTCATGGACGAAAGCGCCGGGGCGTCGCGGCACGCGCTCTACCCCGTCGTTCGTGATGGCGAGCTCATCGGCGTGCTGCCGTTCGGGCGCGTTGCCCACATCCCCCGCGACGAGTGGCCGCACCGAGGAGTCAGCGAATGCATGCTACCGCCCGACGAGCTCCCGGTGCTGAGCGAAGACGACGCACTCGCCGACGCACTCGCCGAGCTCGGCGAAGCCGATCGCCTGCGCGGTGTAGTGCTCCGTAACGGCCGGGTCGCCGGGCTCGTGTCGCTGACAGACATCGAGCGCGTACTGGCAGAACGCCCCACAAGCAGACCGGCCGCCCCGCGGCAGGACCCTCGGGCGCAGGCGTCATGAAGATCGTACGACGCATCCACGTCCGGGCCGCGCTCATCGCGGTCGTCGTACTCGTCGTGATCGGCAGCGGCGCAGCCTATGCCGCAACGCGAACGACGACTCGTCCGATCGGCACAGGCATCGTCGTCATCGATACGAACCTGGCCTACCGGGGTGCGTCGGCTGCGGGCACTGGGATCGTGCTCACGTCTCGGGGAGAGATCTTGACCAACAACCACGTGATCGCCGGCGCGACGACGATCCGGGTCGTGGTGCCGAACACGAGGCACACGTACATCGCGCGCGTCGTCGGCTACGACACGACCGCAGATGTCGCGGTGCTGCAGCTGCGGAACGCCTCGCACCTGAAGACGGTGGCGATCGGCAACGCGTCCAAGCTCACCCTCGGCGCACACGTCACGGCGGTCGGCAATGCCGGCGGCACGGGAAGGCTCACGTCCGCCAAAGGCACCGTGACCGGGCTGAACAGGTCGATCACGGTCCAGAGCGACAGCGGTGCCGCCGAGAAGCTCAGCGGGCTCATCGAAACGAATGCGGCCCTTCAGCCGGGAGACTCGGGTGGGCCGCTGCTGAACAGCGCGGGCCGCGTGGTCGGAGTGGACACGGCTGCATCCAGCAGCTCCTCGCCGTTCGCCGCGCAAGGCTCGAGCGACGGCTATGCGATCCCGATCGGAAAGGCGCTGACAATCTCGAAGGAGATCGTCTCCGGGAAATCGTCGGCGACGGTGCACGTCGGCAGCACCGCGTTCCTCGGCGTCCAGGTCGCGGACGCACCGTCGAACCCCCTCGGGAACGGCTCCCCGACCCCGGCCGAGGGCGCGACCATCGTCGGCGTCGTCGCGGGCGGTCCCGCGGACGCGGCGGGCCTCCTCCCTGGCGACGTGATCACAGGCGTCGACGGGAAGACGGTGACCTCGGCGAGCGGGCTCGAGCCGATCGTCCTCGCACACAAGCCGGGCACGAAAGTCACGATCACCTACATCGACACAAGCGGACAGAGCCAGACCGCGACCGTCACGCTCGGAAGCGGGCCACCGCAGTAGCAGCGTCAGCTCGTCGCGTCGACGAAGGAGTCCTCTCGATGTTTTCCCGGAATCTCACGTGGTCTGTCGCGGCCGGCACCGCGGCGATCGCGGTCGCGATCGGTGCCTACGCGGTCGTCAACTCGACCTCCAGCAACGGCGTGTCAGGCAGCGCGAACGCGGCACCGTTCGCGCCATCGGGCCAGAACCAGAGGGTCGTCGGTCACCTCCCGCAAAACTGGCGTGCCAGAACGGGAACGATCATCACCGGAGCGGCGGCGAACAAGGTCAAGGTCGCTGCGCTCGCCAAGTACCCAGGCGGCA
>VAWR01000201.1 GCA_005885245.1 Actinomycetota bacterium
CAGGACCTCGCCGTCGGGGCCTTCGCGGCGCACGACCAGGACCTTGATCAGGTCGGTGCCGATGTCGAGGACCGTGAAATGCCGGTAGTAGTCGCTGCGCTTGCGCAGGAACTTGAACTTGGTCACTTCAATGCGTCCGCCAGCCGCTGGAACGCCTGCTCCACGGGGACGGTCAGCTTGCCGCTGACGAGCTGCGGCCGGCCCCCGCCCGTGCCGAAGAGCTCCTTGAGGCGCGTGGCATCGAACTGCGGCACGAGGTCATTGGACACCTTGATGACAAACTTGTCCCCGGCGACAAGGGTTACGACCCCCGATTTCACCCGTTCCAGGTAGCGGTCGGCGTAAGCCTTCAACTCGTCGATGTTCGATGCCTCGACGGACTGCGCCACGTAGTCCACGCGGCCGTGCTTGACGGGGAAGCCGTCCGCACCGCCGACAAGGGCGGTCCGGAGCTGATCGCGCACTCGCGCAAGCTCCCGCTCCCTCTCCTTGAGCTCGGCCCGCAAGGCCCGGATACGCTCCGGCAGGGCCTCAGGGCTCACGTTGAACGACCTGGCCATCTCCGACAGCAGGTCGCGGTCTCGGGCGACGAGCTCGTCGGCGGCCACGCCGACGACCATGTCGATGCGGCGCAGCCCTGAGCCGATGCTCGACTCGGAGACGATGACCGCCGTCCCGATGTCCGCGGTGTTCCGCACGTGAGTGCCACCGCACAGCTCGCACGTCCAGTCGCCGAAGCACACGACCCGGACGACATCGCCGTACTTTTCCTCGAACAGGTGCATCGCGCCTTGCGCGACAGCATCCTTGTAAGGCTTCTGGCTCTCGTGAAACGGAAGGGCCTCCCGCACCTTTTCCATCACGCGTCTGTTGATCCGATCCAGCTCCTCTTTGCTGATCGCTCTGTTCAGCGGAATGTCAAACGTCGTGTGGTCGGGACCGACCCAGGAGCCCTTCTGCACGACTTGCTCGCCCAGCGTTTCGCGCAGAGCCTTGTGCAGCAGATGGGTCGCCGAGTGGTGGCGCATGATCTGCCGCCGCCGCTGGTCATCGACCGCCGCGGTCGCCTTCTCCCCCACATGCACGTCGCCGGTGATCACAGTGCCGACGTGCGCGATCGCCCCCTCGGATGGCTTTTGTGTGTCCTCGACGCGGAACCTGCCGCTCGGTGTGGTGATGATTCCGGTGTCGCCGACCTGACCGCCGGATTCCGCGTAGAACGGACTCCGCTCGAGTAAGACGTCGACCAAGTCTCCCTCCCCGGCGGAATCGACGCTCTCACCCGACTTGCGGATGCCGGCGATCCTGGTCTCGGACGTGAGCTCCCGGTAACCGGTGAACTCGGACTTGGGGAGGTCTTTGGCGAGCGCCCATCCGGAGGAGACGGCGTGTCGCGAGCGCTCGCGCTGTGCGGCCATCTCGGTCCGAAACCCCTCCTCATCGACCTCGACGCCTCGCTCGGCCGCCAGCTCACGTGTGAGCTCGAGCGGAAAGCCGAAGGTGTCGTGCAGGCGGAAAGCGTCAGCACCCGAGATTCCCTTTCCACCTCGCGAGGCGATCTTTGCAAACTGCTCCATTCCCTGCTCGAGGGTCCGCGCGAAACGGTCCGCCTCGGTGTCGATCGTGTCAGTGATGAATCGCTCACGCTCGCGCAGCTCTGGATAGTGTTCGCGAAAAATCTCCACCGTGCGATGTGCTCCTGCCGAGAGCTTCTCCGACATCGCGATGTTCCGCGAGTGCAGGCCGGCGCGGCGGATGAGTCGCCGCAGCACATAGCCACGACCCTCGTTGGAGGGCACGACACCATCACAGATGCAGAACGTGATCGCGCGAATGTGGTCCGCGATGATGCGCTCCGACAGGGTTGTGGGCTTTTTGCTGGTGTCGTGGACGAAGTCGACGAGCGGACCCAGCAGGTCGGTCTCGAAAACATTGTCCTTCCCCTGCAGGATGAAGCTGATCCTTTCGAGGCCCATGCCCGTGTCGATGGCTGGGTGCTGCAGAGGAACGAGCGCGCCATCCGCGATGCCGCGCTGGATCGACTCCGCGGTCGACGGCGGTCCCGACAGGTCTGCCCGCTGGTCGTACTGGGGCAGCACCAGGTTCCAGAACTCCGTGAAGCGGGCGCAGTGGTCGGGATAGCAGTCGGGCTGGCCGCAACCCGCTTCGCGTCCGCGGTCCCACCAGATCTCGGAGTCGGGCCCGCAAGGCCCTCGACCCAGCCCCCACCAGTTGTCGCCAAGCCGGGTCACGTGCTCCGCGGGGATCGCCGTCTTGGTCGTCCAGATCTCGAAGGCCTCATCGTCGGAGGGGTGCACTGTCGCCCGCAAGCGCTCGACCGGCATCCCAAAACCTTTCGTCACAAGCTCCCAGGCCAGTGGGATCGCGGTCTCCTTGAAGTAGTCGCCGGTCGGCGCGAAGTTGCCCAGCATCTCGAAGAAGGTGAGGTGCCGTTCCGTCTTCCCCACCTCCTCGATATCGCCCGTGCGCAAGCACTTCTGGGCGCTTGCCAGTCGCGGCGCGGGCGGATTGCTAAAGCCCAGGTAATAGGGCTGAAGCGGCTGCATTCCGGCCGAGATGAAGAGCGTGCTCGGGTCGCCGTGCGGCACCAGCGGCGCGCTAGGCAGGACCAGATGCTCCCGACTCGCGAAATGCTCTAGAAAACGTTTGCGGA
>VAWR01000202.1 GCA_005885245.1 Actinomycetota bacterium
AGGGCTCTTCGCGATACTCGATCCGCATTGGCCTCTGCAGGCAGTATAGAACAGACGTTCGTACAGCTCGAGGACGGTATTCACCGCCTGACGCTGCCGCTTCCGACCGGGCCGAAGCACGTCCACTGCTATCTCGCCGACCGAACCCTCTTCGACACCGGCCTCGGACTTGGAGAGGCGCCCTGGGGCGAGGCGGACATCGCGCGGATCGCGATCACGCACTTCCATCCGGACCACGTTGGGGGCGCCGAGGCGGCCGCACGCAGCACCGCGGCTCCGGTCCACCAGGGCGGTCTCGATTACGCGCAATGCGAGCGCGTCTGGGGGAGCAAGGACTGGCCGGAACGGATCGCCGACTGGTTCGTGCGGCACGGAACGCCCGCGGCGGTGGCGGAGGATCTCATCGCGCAGGGTCACGCGTTCGCACCCTTCATCCGCTACGCGATCGACCCGGTGCTGCTCTACGAGGGCAGCGAGGTCGACGGCTGGCAGGTGGTCGAGCTCCCCGGGCACGCGGATGGGCATCTCGGCTTTCTCCGCGACGGCGTGTTGATCGGTGGCGATCATCTTTTGCGGGCGATCTCGCCGGCGGTCGGCCTCTATCCGGACAGCCGGCCGGACCCCCTCGGCGACTATCTGGCGTCGCTCGAGCGCACGATCGAGCTTGCGCCGCGGATCGTCTATCCCGGACACGGCGAGCCGCTCAGTGACGCTGCTGGACGAGCTCGGGAGCTGATCGAGCACCACCGGAGGAGGTTGGACGACACGAATGCCGCGCTGTCGCAGAGACCCCGCACTGCGTACGAGGTCTCACTCGAGTTGTTCGGGCGCGAGCTGAGCCCGACGCAGCGTCGCTTCGCCGTCGCCGAGACGCTTTCGCATCTGGAACGGCTCGTCCGCGAGGGGCGCGGCTCGCGCGACGGGGACGACAACCGGGTTACCTATACTTCTCCGTAGTTGGACGACGACATCCCTCCTAGTACCAACGCCCACGGGGTCGGGGCGTGACGCTTCTCTTCGAGCTCGTCGCAGTCGGCGTTCTGATCGTGCTGAATGCATTCTTCGTCGCGGCCGAATACGGCCTGGTGACGGCACGGCGCACGCGCATCGTCGAGCTGCACCATCAGGGCAACAGGCGTGCGCGGGACGTGCTGCGCATCACCTCGGATCCGCCGCGGTTCATCGCGGCGATGCAGCTCGGCGTCACGCTCACGTCACTGGGCATCGGCGCCCTCGGCGAGCAAGCGCTCGCGCATGCGTTCGACAACGTGATGGCGACCCTGCTCGCCGTGCTGCTCGCGTACCTGATCCTGACGTTCTTGCACGTGGTGATCGGCGAGCTCGTGCCGAAGGGGATCGCGCTCGGGCACTCTGAGGGCACGGCCTTGTTCGTCTCGGCGCCCGTGAGGTTGTTCTTCACGATCACGGGACCCCTCGTCTGGTTCCTGGAGCGCTCGACCGAGATCGTCCTGCGCTGGCTCGGTCTGCAGCCGCCGGGCGCCGACGACAACGTTCTTTCGGAGGCGGAGCTGCGCATGCTCGTTTCCCAGTCGACCGAGGGCGGCGAGATCGAGCAGCAGGAGCAGGAGATGCTCTACAAGGTCTTCGACTTCGCCGACAAGGAAGCCTCAGACGTGATGGTCCCTCGCCCCGAGGTGGTGGCCCTTTCCATCGATCTGCCGCCGGAGCAGTGCCTCGAGGCGGTCATGGACTCGCCCTACACCCGCTACCCCGTCTACCGCGAGTCCCTCGACAACGTCGTCGGCATTCTCCACGTGCGCGACCTCTTCCGTGCGCTGCGCGATCGCGGGATGCACGAGGTGAAGGTGGAGGATCTGGTGCGACCGGCGCACATCGTCCCCGAGACGAAGGACCTCGCGGCCCTGCTGGCCGAGTTCCGTCGCGCGAATCAGCACATGGCGATCGTCGTCGACGAGTACGGCGACATGGAGGGGATCGTCACGCTCGAGGACCTGTTGGAGGAGATCGTCGGCGACATCGAGGACGAGTTCGATCTCCCGGACGAGTCGGTCGAGCAGGTGGACGAGGACACGGTGATCATCGACGGGACGTTTCCGATCGACGACTTCAACGAGCGGTTCCACACCGAGCTCCCCGCTGAGGACTACCACACGATGGCCGGGTTCGTGTTCGGCCTCCTCGGCCGCCAGCCCGAGCCGGGCGACGATATCTCGCACGACGGCATGCGCTTCGACGTCATGGGGGTCGAGGGCTCGCGCATCCTCAAGCTGGCTGTGACGTTCGAGCAGCGGCGCGAGCAGCGTGACCGCGACGGCGTCGAGCGCGACGAGCTCGAGGCCGAGCTCTTCGACTCGGACAACTAGGCTGACTAGCCTTCGATAGGGAGGAGGTCGTGGGTGGGCGTGTTCGCCCCGGTGGCTCGCAACTCGTTGACGGCGTCGACCCCCAGCTTCTGCTTCGCCCGGTCGCCTACCTTGCGCTGCGTCTCGAGCTCGTCCGGATCGACGGCGGCCTCGACCTCCTGAAACAGGTGCTCGTCCTCGTCACGGGTCTTGCGGGCCAGTACGAACGCCTCTTTGCTGGCGAGCGACGACAAGACGAACCGGAAGGGAATGCCGAATCCGCTGCGACTCGCGGTGATCACGAACGCGCACTTCGACACCGTCCGGCTGCCCTTCCCGCCGGCAGCGGTGCAGCGGCTGGCCCTGGCGATGGGTGCTCCGGTCGGCCGGCTCTTCGGCTACGGCGCCACCTACGTTCCGGCCGCCGCAGTGCCTGCGACAGCGGCGGTGTAGGACGGATATGCGCCGTCGAGTCATAATCGGTGCACACTGTTCACCGCGCTGCTAGTGCTCGCGCTCATCGGATTCGTCCTTCGGCTTCCGCGCACTGCAGCCGG
>VAWR01000203.1:0-2683 GCA_005885245.1 Actinomycetota bacterium
AACTCTTACTCGCTAACCAGGAGGTGGAGGAGAGTGAGAACAAAGCGAGGGAGATCCGTCGCGTTCGCGGCGGTCGTCGCGGCTGGGCTTGCACTGGTCGTGAGCGCTTGTGGCGGCGGAGGCGGCGGCGGGTCGAGTAACGCGACCACCAGCTCGACCTCCGGGAAGACGTTCCCAGTGCTGAAGGTCGTCAACGGTACGACCGACTACCTCGACCCCGGGCTGTCCTACCGGCTCGAGTCGTGGCAGTTGTTCCAGGACACGTACCTCGGCCTCGTCGTCAAGGCGCGCGTGAGCTGCCAGACGGACGACTGCACGAAGATCTTGCCGGGCCTCGCGACGACGATCGGCACGGTGACGGACGGCGGCAAGGACTACAAGTTCACGCTGCGCAAAGGTCTGAAGTACTCCGACGGGACGCCGATCAAAGCGAGTGACTTCAAGGCGACGATCATTCGCGACTTCGTGCTCAACTCGCCGGGCATCGGCTTCTTCTCGAACATCGTCGGGGTCGACGCCTGCGAGGCGAACCCGACGAAGTGCTCCAACATCTCCGGGATCGTCACCGACGACGGCACCGGGACGATCGAGATCAAGCTGAAGCAGCCCGCGTCTGACTTCCTGTTCGTGCTCTCGATCCCCTTCACGTCGGTCGTCCCGTCTTCCACGCCGCAGAAGGACACCGAGAGCCCGCCGCCGCCCGCGAACGGCCCCTACTACTTCGCGAGCTACGCGCCGAGCAAGTCGCTGGTGATGAAGCGGAATCCGTATTGGAAGAAGGGCGAGATCGCGGGAATCCCGGACGGGAACCCGGACAAGATCACCATGCTCCTGACGGACGATCAGGCACAGTCGGCGCAGCTTGTCGCTTCCGGTCAGTACATGTACGACGCGAACATCCTGCCGACCGACCAGCTCAAGCACTACAAGGACAAGTACTCGAGCCAGATCAAGTTCTACACAACGCCTTCGACGTACTACTTCTTCATGAACTGGCGGCTCCCGCCGTTCAACAACCTGAAGGCGCGGCAGGCAGTGAACTATGCGATCGACCGGCAGCAGCTCGTCAACCTGCGCGGCGGCCTCGGCGTTCCGACGTGGAACTTCCTGCCGCCCAGCTACCCGCAGTACAAGAAGATCACGCCGACGCCCTACCCGTACGACCTAAACAAGGCTAAGCAGCTCGTACAGCAGTCGGGGACGGCGGGCCAGAAGGTGACCGTCTACACGATCTCGGACGTGGCGGTCGACCTGTCCACCGGCGAGTACCTGCAGGGGCAGCTGAACAAGATCGGCTACAAGGCGACCCTGAAGCCGCTGGCAGGCGCGAACTACTTCACGGTGGTCGGGAACCAGTCGACGAAGGCTCAGATCGGCTTCACCGACTGGTTCGAGGACTACCCGTATCCGACGGACTGGTTCAACATCCTCCAGAACGGCAACGACATCCATCAGGTCCACAACAACAACTACGGCAACGTCGACAACGGAGCGGCGAACAAGGCGATGGCCCATCTCGCCCATCTGCCGCCGAGCCAGGCACTCGCCGCGAGTACGAACGCGGCGTGGGCGAAGATCGATCGCGACCTGGTTGTGCAGCAAGCCTCGACGGCGCCCTATCTCAACGGCATCCTCACGTCGTTCTTCTCCTCGAAGATGGACGTCTCGTGCGACATCTTCGACGACAACAACGACGACCTTGCCCAGATGTGCATGAAGTAACTGCTTGACGCGGCGCGGCGGTGCACCGTGCGCCGCCGCGCCCCACCTGAACTACCCTGCAACGCACCCACCGTGGCGACCACCGGCCAAGAGGAGTTCACTCTCGACACCGCCGCCGAGCTGGCGGCGGAGGAGGGAGGAGCACGGATCGAGGGCCGCAGCCCATGGGTGCTCGCGGGCCGCCGGCTGCGCCGCAACTACGTCGCGCTCGCCTTCCTCGCCCTGTTCGTCCTCATCGTCGTCGTCTGCCTCCTCGCGCCGGTCTACGTATCGCAGGTGTCGCACCTCGGCGAGAACTTCACGAACACGGGCGGCACCGTCGTCGAGCACGGCAAGAGGATCCGCGTCATCTCGGAGGGTGGAACGAAGATCGTGAACGGCCAGCCGGTGATCCAGTTCGGCGGGATCCCGATCGGCCCGCAATGGGGCTCCGCGGGCGGGAAGTACATCCTCGGGGCCGACGAGCTCGGGCGCGACATCGGGACCCGGCTCCTCTACGGCGGCCGCAACTCGCTCTTCATCGGCGTCGTCTCCGCGGCGATCTGCACGATCCTGTCGGTGATCCTGGCCCTGCTATCCGGCTACTTCGGAGGGATCCTCGACTGGATCATCTCGCGCTTCTTCGACCTGATCTGGGCCTTCCCCGTCGTCCTGCTCGGGATTGCGCTGGGCACCGCGCTCTCGATCAACGGTTTCCACCATTTCGGCCTCAACATCTCCGGCGGGAGCCTCTGGATACCGATCGGCGTGATCGCCTTCGTCTTCATCCCGTACATCGGGAGGCCGCTGCGGGGCCAGGTGCTGGCGCTGCGCAACCGGGAGTTCATCGAGGCCGCCACGGCCCAGGGAGCAGGTCCGGTCCGGATCATGTTCACGGAGCTCCTGCCGAACATCGCGTCCTCGGTGCTCGTGCTGTTCACCTTGATCGTCGCGAATGCGATCCTCACCGAGGTCGCCCTCT
>VAWR01000203.1:2796-3134 GCA_005885245.1 Actinomycetota bacterium
CGCTCAACGTCTTCGGCGACAGCCTGCGCGACGCGCTCGGCCCGCGCGCCAAGATCAGGATCGAGCACGGATGAGGAGGTGAGCTAGATGGGTGCCTTCATCATCCGGCGGATCTTCGGGATGCTGCTCGTCCTCGTCGCCGTCAGCCTCATCGTCTACCTCATCTTCATCGTCATCCCGGGCGGCGACCCGGCGGAGCGGATCGCCGGGAAGGTCGCCACGCAAGCGAACATCCTCGACATTCGCCACAAGCTCGGTCTCGACAGGCACGGCTTCACCGGCTTCTTCATCCAGTGGTGGTCACTGGTGAAGCAGCTGTTCACGGCGAAGCTCGTCTC
>VAWR01000112.1 GCA_005885245.1 Actinomycetota bacterium
TGACCCGCGGAATGATCGAGGAGGCGACGCAGCGCGCGCGTGACGCGATGGCGGCTCTCGAAGGGAAGAAGCTCTGCCGCGTCACGGCCGCGAACGGCACTGACGTGACGGTCTCGATCGACGGCAGGCCGGCTCTCGAGGTGACACCGATCAAGAAACGCGGCCAGATGATGGGACCCGTGCCGCTCTGGGCCGAAGTGGCGTTCGCGGCCGTGGAGGACAAGACGGCGGGGACGATCGTGGTCGACGGCGTCATGCTCGGGATCGGGCTACCCGGTCAGGTCGAGACGCCGATCCACTGGACGCTCGAGAACGGCCGCTGCACGAAGATCGAGGGCGGCTCCGAGGCCGACCGGCTTCGCGATGTCATCGACGGTGTCGACGGAGCGGACGTCATCGGGGAGTTCGCCTTCGGGACGAGCGAGCGCTCTCCCTTCGGTTCGCCGTCGGAGAAGGGAAGACTCGGCACCGTCCACTTCGCTCTCGGTGACAACCACAACGCGTATCCGGGCGGACAGAACGTGAGCTCCCTGCATCTCGACGGCGTCGTCCTCAACGCGAGCCTGCAGATCGTCGACGACGGCACCTGGATCCTGCGGGACGGCGAGTGGGTCCTGTGAGCGGCGTCGCCGTCATCTCACTCGACCAGGTCGACCCGATCGAGCTGCCGCAGGGCAGCTGGAGCCGGATGCTCGTGACCGACAAGCAGACCGACGGCAACCGCTCCTCGCTCGGCTATTCCGTCTTCACCCCGGGAACCGAGCTCAACCCCGTGAAGCACGAGACGGAGGAGGTCGCGTACGTCGTCAGCGGCCGCGGCGAGCTCCGTCTCGACGACAAGGCCGTCCCCTTTGCACCCGGCGATGCGCTCTACATCCCGTCGGAGACCTGGCATGCCGTCGCGAACACTGGAGCCGACGACGTGATCATGGTCTTCGGCTTCCCTCACCCGGATTACCCGCCGACGCAAAGACGGTAGTGGTCGCCACCGCCCAGTCTCTCCGCGAGCAGGTCGCGTCCGCCTGCCGCATCCTCGCGCTCGAGGGCTATACCGACCTCACCCTCGGCCACGTCAGCGGCCGTGACGGAAGCACCGTGTACATCAAGCGCAAGGGCGTGGCGCTCGACGAGACCGAGTCGGAGGATGTGATCTCGTTCGAGCTCGACGACGAACACGCGCTCGGTTCCCCCGAGATGCATCTCGAGGCCGTGCTCCACACGGAGGTCTATCGGGCCAGGCCGGATGTCGGCGCGGTCGTCCACGGCCACCCGCCGTACGCGACGGCACTCGCCGCTACGGCCGCGCGTCTCGAGCTGCTCACGCACGACGCGGTCCTCTTCGTCGACGGCCTCTCGGTGTTCGACGAGACCGCCGAGTTGATCACCGAGCCGGCGCAGGGGCACGCGGTGGCGCGGGCCCTGGGGGACCGACCTGCGATCTTGCTTCGCAACCATGGCGTGCTGGCAGTCGGAAAGGACGTGGCGTGGGCCGTGCTCGCTGCCTGCACGCTCGAGCGTGCGGCCCGCCTGCAGGCGATCGCGGCGACCCTGGGAGAGCTGCGACCGATCGACGAAGAAGTGGCACGAAGGATGTTTCCGGCGAAGTACCACGACAGGCTCGTGCGGGAGTACTGGCAGGCCTGGCTCCGTAAGCTCGGCCGCAGCGGCGACGACGTCTCCCCGGCTTCGTGACCGTCGAGGTCCGTCTGAACGGCGAACTCGTGCGAGACGATGTCGAGCCTCAGCACCTCTTACTCGACTATCTGCGTGAGGATCGCGGACTCACCGGAGCGAAGCGCTCGTGTGACACACAGGTTTGCGGGACGTGCACCGTGCTCGTCGACGGCGCCCCGGTCAGCGCTTGTTGCACGCTCGTCGCGGACGTCGACGGCCGTGAGGTGCTGACGATCGAGGGATTCGCGGAGCTGCCCGAGTTCGAGCGCTTCGAACAAGCCTTCGTCGACCACGCGGCCCTGCAGTGCGGCTTTTGCACCGCGGGCATGCTTCTCACGACCAAGTCCCTGCTCGACGAGCGCCGACTCTCGAGCGCGGAGGAGATCCGTCAGGGCCTTGCGGGCAACCTCTGCCGCTGCACCGGTTACCACGCCATCGTCGAGGCCGTGGCGGAGCTCGCGGGAGTCGAAGCGTGACCGTCGTCGAACGGAGGCCGCTGACTCAGGTCGGCCACTCCGCGCCGCGCAAGGACGCGAAGGAGAAGCTCCGCGGGGAGGCCGAGTTCGTCGGCGACGTGGTCGTGCCGCGCATGCTGCACGGGAAGGTGCTGCGCTCCCCGCTCGCGCATGCCCGCGTCGTATCCGTGGACGCGCGGGAGGCCGAGGCCATGGCCGGAGTCGTCTGTGTGCTCACCGCTTCGGATCTCGTCGATCTCGATGGGTACTGGGGTCACGCGATCAAGGATCGTCCGATCGTCGCCCGCGATCGGGTCCGCTTCGCCGGTGAGCCCGTCGCCGCCGTCGCGGCGGAGAACGAGGCCGCCGCCGAGGCCGCCGCCGACGTGATCCGGGTGGAGTACGAAGAGCTGCCGCTCGCCGCGACGCTCGACGAGGCCCTGACAGCGGGCGCGCCGCTCCTGCACGAGGGTCCCGTGAGGCCGGGACTCTTTCACGGCCTCGGGACGCTCCCGCCTCGTGACGGCAACGTCTGCTACCGCTATCGCATCGACCGCGGCGAGCCCGAGTCGGTCTTCTCTCGGGCCGACCTCGTCGTCGAGGGCGAATATACGTTCCCCGCCGTCTACCAGTACGCGATGGAGACGCACACGGTGGTGGCCGACTACGACGGCGACCGGATCACGGTTTGGTCGACGTGCCAGCATCCCTTTCTCGTCCGTGCCGAGCTCGCGGATCTCTACGGCGTGCCGCTCTCGAACGTGCGGATCATCGTCCCGTACCTCGGTGGCGGTTTCGGTTCGAAGTCCTACACGAAGATGGAGCCGCTCACCGTCGCGCTCGCCCGCAAGGCGCGCCGGCCGGTCCGCATCCAGAACCGCGTCGACGAGTCGATGGTCACGACGCGGCGGCACGGCATGCGCTGCCGTATGCGCACCGCGATGACGAGCGAGGGAAACCTGATCGCACGCGAAGTCGACTGCTGGTTCGACACCGGGGCCTACGCGGACAACGGGCCGCGCGTGACCGCGACCGGCGGCGACGCCGCTCCCGGGCCGTACCGGTGGCACGCCTACCGCGTCGACGCGCGTTGCGTCTACACCAACACCGCTCCTGCCGGTTCCTACAGGGCGTTCGGAGCCGCGCACCTCCAGTGGATCGGCGAGTCGCAGATCGACGAGCTCGCGCGGCGCGCGGGCCTCGACCCGCTCGCGGTCCGGCGCGACAACCTCTGCCGCCCCGGCGAGGAGGTGCGGGGCGGCGGCAAGCCGCTCGACGCCGACCTCGTGGGAGACGTGGAGAAGGTCGCCGCCGCAGTGGGCTGGAACGAGCCCAAGCCGCCGAATGTCGGCCGCGGCGTCTCGGTGGGGCTGCTCGCGGCGGGCGCGCACCCCGTCTCGACGGCCGTGGTCCGCATGGAGGCCGACGGGCGGGTCGCAGTGCTCGTCGGAACGACCGAGGTCGGCCAGGGACCGCGCACGGCGTTCGCCCAGATCGCCGCCGAGGAGCTCGGGGTCCCTCTCGACCAGGTGACGGTGCACGGGGCCGACACGCGCTTCACGCCGTACGACCGGTCCACCGGCGCGAGCCGCTCGACCACGATCGCCGGACTCGCGGTGCAACGCGCCGCGAAGGAGGTGCGCGAGCAGCTCGAGCGCATCGCCGGCGGTGATGCACTCGAGGTGGCGACCTATCCCGACCTGTTCCGGAAGCATTTCGGTCTCGCCGGCGGTGAGCTGATCGGACGCGGGGAGGTCGCGCCCTTCGGCAGCGGCTCCTACGCGGAAGGCCCCGTGTTCTGGGAGGTCTGCGTCGGCGCCGCAGAGGTGGAGGTCGAGCCCGAGACCGGGGTCGTACGCGTCCGCAAGACTGCAACTGCGGCAGATGTCGGCCGTGCAATCAATCCTCAGCTCGTCAGGCGCCAGGATGAAGGCGCAACGATGCAGGGGCTCGGTAACGCGCTGTTCGAGGAGATGATCTTCGAAGACGGTCAGCTGCTGAACGACACGCTGTTGGAGTACCGGGTCCCGAGCTTCGAAGACCTCCCTGACCAGATGAGCTGCGTCATCGTCGAGAACGAGGACGGCCCCGGTCCGTTCGGCGCGAAGGGCTGCGGGGAGGGCGCGCTCGCCGCCGTCCCGGCTGCGGTGGTGAACGCACTCGCCGATGCAGGTATCCCGATGTACGAGCTGCCGCTGACCCCTGAGCGGGTCTGGCGGCGAATCCAGACACTCGAGGAGGAGGGCAAATGGCCACGGTAGAGCAGTCCGCCGCCGGAGGTGCATCAACCGGAGACCGCGCGGTGCGACGCGCGGCCGTGATCGGCACCGGCACGATGGGCCCGGGCATGGGGACCGTGCTCGCGCGCGCCGGCGTCGCAGTCGCGCTGTACGACGTCAGCGACGAGGCGCTCGAGCGGTCCAAGGCGGGAGTCGGATTGGCGGAGAAGGTCCTCGACCAGCTCGAGACGCCGCACGTCGAGGGTGGGTCTGTCCGCTACACCGCCGACCTCGGCGACGCACTGGAGGACGTAGGCCGTGCCCGAGAAGCTCGAGCTGAAGCACCAGGTGTTCCGTGACCTCGAACGCCATGTCGGCGACGACACGGTGCTTGCCTCGAATACGTCCGGCATCCCGATCACCAAGATCGCAGAGGCCTGCGAGCGGCCGGAGCGGGTGGTCGGCATGCACTGGTCGAACCCGCCGCACCTGATCCCCATGATCGAGGTCATTCCGGGCGAGCGGACGGCGAAGGAGACGATCGACGCGGCCGTGGCGCTCGTCGCGCGTGTCGGATACGAGGCCGTGGTCGAGAGCGAGGTCCCGGGGTTCGTCGAGAACCGGATCCTCTACGCGATCATGCGTGAAGCGGTGGATCTCGTCGACCGTGGGATCATCGACGCAGACGGAATGGACCGCTGTGTCCGCTGGGGCATCGGCTACAAGCTCGCCGTGATCGGCCCGATGGAACTGCTCGACATGGCCGGGCTCGACATCTATCAGGCAGTCGGCAGCTACCTGAACGCGGACCTCTGCAACGCTCCCGACGTCTCGAAGACGATCACCGACCGGACCGCCCAGGGGCAGCTCGGCATGAAGACCGGGCAGGGACTCTACGACTACACGCCCGAGCGGATCGACGAGTTGCGGGCCGAGCGCGCGCGCAAGCTCGTCGCGGTCCGCAACGCGCTCTCGTAGGAGGTTCGACGTGAAGATCTACCTCCTCGACAACGGCTCCATCGTCATCGACCACGCCCAGCTGATGTGGAACATCGGCGGTGGCACGCCGGTGCGGATCCCCTCCTACGGACTCCTGATCGAGCACGACGACGACCTGTTTCTGTTCGACACGGGCTTCGATCTGGAACACACGAACGCGGTCCTGCCGTTCGAGCTGCCGGAGCAGACGCCCGAACAGACGATCCCGGCTCAGCTCGGACTCTGCGGCCACGAGCCGAGCGACGTGAAGACGCTCGTCAACTCCCATCTCCACTTCGACCACGTCGGCGGCAACAAGCATCTGACCGATGCAACCGTCGTCGTGCACGAGCGCGAGCTCGAACAAGCACGGAACTTCGAGCCGTTCGAGCGCTTCGGCTATTCAGACCGGTCGTGGGACTACGAGGGTGCGAGCTTCAGGACGATCTCGGGCGACGTCGAGCTGGCACGCGGCCTGCAGCTGTTCGAGACGCCGGGCCACACGATCGGGCACTACTCGTTGCTCGTCACGCCGGATTCGGGCCGGCCCATGGTCTTCGCCTTCGACGTCGTCTATACGGCCGAGGCGCTGGAGAAAGGAGTCCAGCCGGGGTTCCACTATGACCCGGTGGCAGGGGTCCGCTCGATCGAGCGGGTGAAACAGCTGGCCGCGGAACACGAGGCCGACATCTTCTTCTCGCACGACATGGACGCCTGGAACGGCTACAAGCACGCGCCGGAGTTCTACGAGGGCTAGGAGGCACAGATGAAGCTGCAGGACCGAGTCGCGATCGTCACCGGCGCCGCTCAGGGAATCGGCAAGGCGGTTGCCGACAAGCTCGCGGCCGAGGGCGCAAAGGTCGTGGCGGTCGATCTGAACGGCGAAGGGGCAGAGCGAACCGCTGCGGGCTTGGACGGAACGGCCGTGCAAGCGGACATCTCGAAGCCGGACGACGTGCAGCGCATCGTCGACGAGTCCCTCTCCCGCCACGGGAAGGTCGATGCGCTCGCCAATGTCGCGGCAATCGTTCCCTTCACCCCCTGGGACGAAATCACGTTCGACGAGTGGCGCAGGATCATGTCCGTCAACCTCGACGGCCTGTTCCTGATGATGAAGGCGGTCGAGAAGCCGATGCGCGAGGCGGGGTACGGCCGGATCGTCAACGTGACGTCGAACGTCATCCTGGCCGGCACTCCGAACCTCGCCCACTACGTCGCGTCCAAGGGTGGCGTCTGGGCGTTCACACGCGCGGCGGCGCGAGAGCTCGGCAAGTACGGAATCACCGTGAATTCGGTCGCGCCCGGGTTGACGGAGACCGAGGGTGTGATGGCCAGCCCGCATGCAGAGGCGTTCGAGTTCGTCCAGATGCTTCAGTGCATCCCCAGGCGGGGAGCGGCTGCGGACATCGCACCGTCGGTGGCGTTCCTCGCCTCAGAGGAAGCCGGCTGGGTGACGGGTCAGCTTCTCGTTGCCGACGCGGGCATGACCCACAACTGATGGCGGAGGTGCCGGTGACCCGCGCGGGCGCCATCCTGGCGGTCTCGGACTTCGACGCCTCGCTGACCTTCTATCGCGATCGCCTCGGGCTCGAGCTCGTGGCGACCTACGACGATCCGCCGTACGCGACGCTCCTCGCCGCGGGTGCGCGCATCTCGCTCGCCGAACAGGGGCACGCGGCGCCCGACCGTCCGGGAGTGACGATGTCCGCGCCCGCCGACAGGTCGAGGGCGAACGTCGTCCTCGTGCTCGAAGTCGACGATGCGGATGCGGTGCACCACGAGCTCGCCACAGAAGGCGTGCCGTTTCTCGCCGAACCGTACTCGCCTCCGTGGGGCGGGTCGCGCTTCTTCTGCGTCGATCCCGACGGGTACCTCGTCGAGATCGAACAACCGGCATGAAGGCGGTCGTCCTCGCGGGCGACGGGACGGTGCGGGTCGACGACGCCGCCGATCCGCAGATCGTCGACGGGACGGACGCGATCGTCGAGGTCCGGCGGACGGCGATCTGCGGAGCCGATCTCTTCCCTTTGCACGGCATGACGCCGGGCTTCGACGATGCGACCATCCTCGGGCACGAGTTCGCCGGCGTCGTCGTGGAGGTCGGTGCGAACGTCGAGCGCATCCAGACGGGGCAGCGGGTCGTCTGCACGAGCACGATCTCGGACGGCACCTGCGCCCATTGCCGGGCGGGTCGGGTCTCACAGTGTCTCGGCCGTGCGCTCTTCGGTTACTCGGGTGTCTACCCGCGGCTGGACGGAGGGCAGGCCGAGCTGGTCCGCGTCCCGCACGCCGACCGCTGTTTGCTGGCGCTGCCGGACGAGGTCGACGACGAGAGCGCCATCTTTCTCGCCGACATCCTGCCGACGGGATACGGCGCCGTGGTGCGAGGCGGCGTTGCTGCCGGAGACGTCGTCGTGGTCGTCGGTTGCGGGCCGGTCGGGCTGATGGCCGTCATGTGCGCCGCCGGCATCGCCGGCACGCTCATCGCCGTGGACGGAGTCCAGGAGCGCCGGAAGATCGCCGAGCGTCTCGGCGCGCAGGCGATCGCGCCCGAGGAGGCTGCGGCGGTCGTCGGGGACGCCACCGCCGAGCTCGGAGCGGATGTCGTCATCGAGGCGGCGGGCTCACCCGGCGCTCTCGACCTGGCGCTCCGCCAGACCCGCGGACGGGGGATCATTTCCGTCGTCGGCGCCCACTTCGAGCCCGACTATCCCCTCGACAATGCACTCATGTTCGAGCGCGAGCTGACGCTTCGCTTCACGATCGGAGATCCGGCGCGCGACCGCGACCAACTCCTCGCATCGATCGCGGCGGGTCGGCTCGATCCAGCCCAGATCGTCACGCATCGACTTCCGCTCGATGCCGCGCCTGAGGCTTACCGGCTCTTCGACACGCGCGAGGCGACGAAGGTGGTCCTCACCCCGTGACGCGCCGCAGGCGGCGGCAGGTATTTGTCGGGGCCGCCGTGCTGGCGGTGTGCGCCGTCGCGGCCGCTCTGCTGGCAACCCGCAGCAGTGACGGGGCGAGCACAGTGCGAGCGGCCCAGCCGGCGGCGGTGCGGGCTGCGCTGATCACACGGCTACAACAGAGCCATTTGCGCTACAGCTGGGTCGTCTGCATCCGCACCGGCCGCGTCTTCCGGAGACACGATGTCGTGCGCTGCAACGTCAACTTCGGCGATCCGCACATCGAGGCCTACTGTTCGATCATCGATCGAGACCGGCTGGTCACGAACCACGAAACGCCCTCGTTCAACTGTCCTGCCGATCTCCGGGGGTGGACCACGAAAACCGTGACCGGTCCGTAGCGTCTCACCCGATCAGCGTGCCCGCACGAACTGGCCGGCGGCATTCACCGTCAGGATGTAGACGGGCGCCTTGATCCGGTTGCCGGTCGACGGATCGATGGTGATCGTCCCCGTCGCCCCCTTGTAGCCGCTGGTGTGGAGAAGGCTCTTCAGCAGTGCGCCGTATTCGAAACTCCGGGTCTTGCGGATAGCGGCGAAGAGCAGCTTGGCCGAGTCGTACGTAAACGTTCCCCAAACTCCGGGCTTCGCTCGAAAGGCGGCGCGGTACTCCTGGACGTATTTGGCCGCCGTCGGGATCTGAGCCGCTGTCGGCACACCGCTGTACCGGCAGAACCGGCTCGCCGGAATTCCCGCCTTGGAGACGAATGCGGGATCGACGTTCGCGAGCCCCATGAAGCAACCGAAGCTAGTGCCACCGCCCGCGGCCGCGAGCAGCGAAGCTGCGATCTTGCTCCCTTCTGGAAAGTAGGTGCTCACATAGACGAGCTGGGGCTTGTCCTTGAGGGCTTCAGCCACCTGTGAGCCGTAACTCTTCTTGCCTTCGACGATCGGAACAGTTGCGACGGCGATTCCGCGCCCGGTCAGGATGCGGCGCAGGCGGTCGGCCATCCCCTTGGTGTAGGCGGAGCCATCGACGAGCATTGCGACCCGCGTCGCTTGGTGCGACTCGAAGTAGCGAGCCTCGACGGGGCTGATCTGGCTGTTCTTCGGCTGAACCGTCAGGCCATCTCCCGCCGTGTCATCGGTCGATGTGAGATGGATCGGCACCACTTTGCCGGCGACGTACACGGGGAGGTTGACGATCCCGACCGATGAGTTGTACGGGCCGATCACGGCGACCGCGTTTGCAGAGATCGCTCGCTCAGCGGCGGCCTTCGCCAGAGAAGGCCTCGCCTTGTCGTCCAGTCTGAGCAGCTTGATCTTGCGCCCGAGCACTCCCCCGCGCTCGTTTGCCTGGCGAACGGCGAGCTGCACGCCGCGGAGCATGTCCCGCCCGGTCGACGCCTGCGGACCGCTGAGCGGCGCCTCGATAGCCACGGTGACCGGAACGCGTGCCTGATCTGCCGCCGGCGACGCAGTCGAGCTGGCGGTCACAAACATGGCGACCGTCGAGGCTGCTCCAATCGAAACCAGTACGACTACGACCAGCCTGGAGAGCATTGGACCCTTCTGATTTTTTCCGGCCAGTCGCGACTACCTTCTAGCTCTCGTCGCCCTTGCGGCCGGCCGCGACCTGCTCGAGCGCCTCGCGCTGCAACTCCTCGCCGGGGACGCCGACCACCTTGACCGCCGTCTTCGCGCGCAACGTCGCCGTGCGAGCGCCATCCCCGAGCTGCGCGCGCTCGCCGACAATCGCACCCGGGCCGAGCTCTCCGACCACCTCGCCGTCGACGACCACTTCGAGTACTCCGTCGAGGACGAGGTACACGAGGTTGGAGCCTTCGCTCGAGTCGCCCTGTTCGACCAGGATGTCGCCCGGGGCAAGGCTCTGCGGACGCCGCTTGCCATCGCCACCCATGATCTCGAGGGAAAGCTCACGCTCCAGCGCCGTTTCGACGGCGGTGACGACCGCGGGCGAGTCCTCATTGCCCCACGGCGTGTTCTGCTTGTGCGCCTCCCGATACCACTTGTCGAAGTCGATCGCCCCGCTCTTCTGGGCGAGCGCGCCATCCTTGTCGTAGATCCAGTGACGCGGGAAAGTGCTGGCACCGGCGAGCTCGTGCTCGGACCTTCCATCTGCGTAGATCGTGAGCGCAAGCGTGGTCCAGGCGATCGCGGAGTTGATCTGGAAGTAGGGCTTGCCGCGCACGCCTCTCGGCGCCGGCATGCCGGTCCGACCGCCCGCGGTTTGCGTGAAACGCACCCACCCGTCCGCCACCTCGGTGTTCTGAAGCGTCGGCATGGCAACGGCCGGGACGGCCACCTCCTTCGGTCCGAGCTTGAGCCGGGTCAGTCCGATGCGCCCGCCACCCGTGTGCCCGTAGTCGACGATCTTGCCGTCCTCGACCTCGATCCAGCCCTTCAACTCGTTCGCCTCGCGGAAGAGATCGGCCCTGTGCATCGTGTCGATGTGGTCGACGCGGTCTGGAGGAGGAGCGTCGTAGTGGGCGACGCCGACTGTGAACGGGAGCTTCGGCAGTCCCTCGACCGCCTCCGACGGGATCCACGAGATAGAGGTGACGGATGACTCGATGCGCATGGTTGTCCCCTTCGCGATGTGGCGGGTCGCAGCTGAGACTATGCCCCTCCGGCCCTGCCTACAAGATCAGCCCAGGCGACGTCCCGTTCATCAGGCGCTCGGTACGCAGCTCGTCTTAACCGGAACTCAACGCGGGATCAATCGGAGGTTAATGGTGCGTTCTTAGGGTCGGCCGGCGCACGATGGGGATCCTGCTGATCGAGGATGAGCCCCGAATCCGAGCGTTCATCGCCCGTGGCCTCGGGGCAGAGGGCTTTACCGTCGACGAGACGGACGACGGTCAAGTCGGACTCCGTCGCGCGCTCGACGAGCAGTACGACCTCGTCATCCTCGACCTGGGCCTCCCGTCGCTGGACGGGTTGAGCGTGCTCGAGGCACTGAGCAGACAGCGACCCCAGGTGCCGGTGCTCGTCCTCTCTGCACGCTCGGACCCGCGGACGAGGCTCGCGGCTTTCACGCTCGGCGCCTACGCCTACCTCGAGAAGCCCTTCGCGTTCGACGACTTGCTTGCCCGAGTCCGCCTGCAGGGAGGGCGCGGAGCGGAAACGGCGTTCGAGACGAGCGCAGGGTGAGCAAGGCAGCACGCGCGCTCGCCGTGAGTGCAGGGGTGGCCTTCGGCGTTGCGCTGATCGTCTATTACATCGTCTCGTACCTGACGGTGACGCCGCCTGGCGTCGCCGCGACAGGGTCGAAACCCCGGGTGCACCTCACGCTGCAGACCGTCGCCTCGTATGGCAACCCGCCGCACGCCGATTGGGTCTCGTACCTGGCCCGCAACCCGAGCGGCAAGTGGGTGCACAGCACGGTCCTGCGAGTGCCCTCGTATTCGAAGGTGATGGTCACGATCTACCAGTTCGACACCGCGACAGGCCTGCGCAACCCCTTCTGGGGTCAACCGCGGGGAACGATCGGCGGCACGATGAACGTCGACGGCAAGACCCTGAACGTGCTCGACCCGGATCTCGCTTCGCACACGTTCGCGATTCCCGATCTCGGCGTGTCCGTACCGCTCAAGGGCGTCGCGGACGACGCAAAGAACCAGTGCAGCGTCGCGCCCTGCAGCCTCTCCGAGGCGCATGAAACGGTGACGTTCTCGTTCGCGACGGGCAAGCCGGGCAAGTTCCGCTGGCAGTGTTTCGTCCCTTGCGCGGCCGGCTTCCCGCTCGGCTTCGGCGGGCCCATGCAGAGCGTCGGCTGGATGGACGGCTACCTGATGGTGCAATGACGACGATCGCCGGCGAACGCATGCCGAGGCACGGCGTCCGGATCATCGCGATCTGGCTCGTCCTGACGGCGATCGCCGTACCGCTGATCGTGCTCGTGCTGGGCCCGCACCTTCCACCGCCGCGGATGAGCGCAGAAGCCGGCTCGCAGCGCGACGCGAACACCCTGATGACGGCGTTGCTGGTCCCGATCGCGCTGCTCGTCGTCGTCTACTTCGTGTACTCCTTCGTCTTCTTCCGCCAGAGCGGCGAGGCGATCCTGGACGGCCCGCCGATCAAGGGACATGCCGGCGCGCAACTGCTCTGGATCGTGCTGACGAGCGCGATCGTGCTCGCCCTCGCCGTCTGGGGGAGCTACACCCTGATCGCCGGCGCACACGGCGCCGGCGGCGGCCAGGGTCCCGACCCGGCCTCAAAACCGACGGGCTACCGAAATGCCCTCCCCGTGCAGGTGATCGGCCAGCAATGGGAGTGGACGTTCCGCTATCCGACGTACGGCGGCATCGAGACGCGCGACCTCGCCATCCCGGACCACACGCTCGTCGCGTTTCACGTCACCTCGCTCGACGTCACGCATTCGTTCTGGGCGTACGAGCTCGGCGTGAAGGCTGACGCCGTGCCGGGAGTCGACAACATCGCGTATGTCAAGGCGCGTCACACCGGCCTCTTCCAGATTCGCTGCGCGGAGCTCTGCGGTCTGTGGCATGGCCACATGTCGAAGAAGGGGCGCGTCCTTGCGTCCGGGGCGTTCCAGTCGTGGATTGCCGCAGCCAAGACGAAGAACGCGGCGATCGTGAAGTACCTGCCCAAGTACAACCGCGTCTATTTCCCGGCGCCCCTCAGGCGAGCGGGATAGCGCCGAGGAGGTAACCGCGTGAGCGCGACACCGATCGCACCCCACCGGCCGGTCTGGCGGCGCCTGATCGGCTTCAACATGTTGACGGGTCTCGCGCTGGGAATCGGCGGCTGGTTCCTCGGCGCGTGGATCGGCGGACAGATGGCGGTCGGTCACGACTATCTGCTGGGGACGGACCAGAACGACGTCGGCCTCTACATGGGGTACCTCTTCGGTGTCATCGGGTGGCTCGTCGGACTCGGCTTCGCCAATTACCCGATCGGGCGGCTGCTCGGCCGGCCCCCCACCTTGCGGCACCACGAAACCGGAAGCTGGACGCGCTACTTCCGCCTTTGCACCGACCACAAGGTTGTCGGCATCCAGTACCTCTTCGGCGTCGGGATCTTCTTCTTCATCGGCGGCCTGAACGCGATGCTGATGCGGACCGAGCTGTTGCGGCCGGTGGAGCAGGCCTGGCCGGCGGGGCAGTACCTGACCCTCCTCAGCCTGCACGGAACGATGATGATCATGATGACGTCGGCCTTCATCCTGGGGCCGTTCGGCAACTACTTCGTCCCGATCATGATCGGCGCGCGGCGGATGGCGTTCCCGCGCATCGAGGCGCTGACGTTCTGGCTGGTACCGGCCGCCGGGCTGATCCTGATGTCGGCGATCGCCTTCGGTGGGATCGCGACCGGCTGGACGGGGTACGCGCCGCTGGCGGACGAGGGGCGTGCCGGGATGGACGCCTACGTCATGTCGTTCATCTTGATCGCGATCTCGCTGACGCTCGTCGGCCTGAATCTGCTGGCGACGATCCTGACGATGCGCGCTCCGGGCATGAGCTGGACGCGCCTGCCGATCTTCGTGTGGTCCGTCCTGGCGACGTCGATCTTGCAGGTGCTCGCCGCCCCGGTGCTCGTTGCGGCGATGGCGATGGTGCTGATGGACCGCGCGGCGAACACGTCCTTCTTCCTCGCAAGCGCCGGCGGCAGCCAGTACCTGTACGAGAACCTCTTCTGGTTCTTCGGTCATCCGGAGGTGTACATCCTCGCCTTGCCGGGGTTCGGGATCGTGCTCGAGATGCTTCCGGTCTTCGCTCGCAAACCGCTCTGGGGCTACCGGCTCGCCGTCGCCGGGATGCTCGGCGTCACGCTGCTCAGCTTCATGGTCTGGCAGCATCACCTGTTCGTGAGCGGCATGAACGGGAGCCTTCGGCCCTTCTACATGCTCACGACCGAATTGATCTCGATCCCGACCGGCTTCATCTTCCTCAACGCGATCGGGACACTCTGGCGCGCGCGCATCCGCTTCACCGTACCGATGTTGTTCGCCCTCGCATTCTTCTTCAACTTCCTGATCGGAGGGCTGTCGGGTGTCTTCCTCTCGGACGTCCCCAGCGACGTGACGACTCACGGCAGCTACTTCGTGATGGCGCACTTCCACTACACGATCGTGGGCGGGCTCGTCTTCGCGTTCTTCGGCGCCGTCTACTACTGGCTGCCGAAGATGCTCGGCATCACCCTCAACGAGACGCTCGGCAAGATCCATTTTTGGTTGTTCTTCGTCTTCTTCAACCTGACGTTCTTCCCGCTGTTCGCAGCCGGCTTCCTCGACATGCCGCGCCGCGTCTCGACGTACGCTCCGAGCTTGCAGGGGTTGAACGACTTCGTCTCGGCGTCGGCGTACGTCATCGGCATCTCGATGCTGATCTTCGTCGCCAATCTGATCTGGTCGCTCGTATTCGTTCGCGAGCCCGCTGCCGAGAACCCGTGGGCGTCGCGCGGGCTCGAGTGGCAGGTGCCGACGCCGGTTCCGGTTGCGAACTTCGACCGGATCCCCGTGATCACGAGCGGCCCGTACGAGTACGGCGTGCCCAATGCGCCCCCGGTCGCGGACCTTGCGCCGAGCGCCCTTCCTGCTGCGGGGAGCTGAGCGATGGATACGACCATGTCTCCCAGTACGGTCGACGACGTCGACGAGCCCGATGTGCTCGCGCGCAACATTCGCGTCGGTTCTCGCATCTGGGCGGCCTCGCAGGCGTTCTTCTTCCTTGCCTTCTTTTTCGCGTTCCTGTATCTGCGCGCCCTCAACACCAACGGGCTCTGGCGAGGGTGGCCACACCATCATCCGAGTCCGTCGCTCGCGTTCGGCGTCGCCATCTTGCTCTGTGTGCTCGGGAGCGCAGCGGTCGCCCGCGGCGCAGTCCTGGTCGCTCCGGAAATGTGGCGCGTCACCACGTGGGCCGCGCTCGTGCTGGCTCTCGCGGCGGTTGGGTTGCAGTCCGCGCAGTTCTCGTCGCTCGGCTTCGGTCCAACAGACGCCGCCTACGCGAGCGTGTTCGTGGGCTGGAGCGGCCTCTTCGCACTCTTCCTGCTCGGCACGTCCTATTGGCTCGTGACGGTGATCGGTGACGTGACGCGTGTCGGCAGCTTGCCGGAGGTGCGGGCCGCGATGGTCGACGGCGCGGGCTTCGTCTTGCTCGTCCTGGCGGGAATCGAGATTGCCGCGTTCATCCTTCTCTACGTCGTCAAGTGAGCTGAGCGGCGCGGTTCCGGGGCCCTGGCTTCGGCTGATCGCGCTCGCGGGAGCAGGGGCGACCCTGCTCGCCGTGATCAGCGGGGCCGCGGGGCTGAGCGGGGCCCATCGCCTGCTCGCGGCGCTGGCCCTGCCCCCGCTGGTCGCGCTCGTGCTGGCGGGCTGGTTCGCGCATCGACATCTGCTGCCGCCTGCGGCCGCCGCCCTCGTGCTCTTCGGGACGGCGGCGCTCCTGACCTCGGAGATCGTTCACACGGTGGCCGCCGCCGCAGCCTTCGCCGCCACGCTCGTCGCGACGGCTGCGACCCTCCGACACGGAACCGTTCCCCGGGCGGCGTGGCGCGACTACGTCACGCTGACGAAGCCGCGCATCATGTCACTCCTGCTCCTCACCGGTCTCTGCGGCATGTTCGTCGGCGCACGCGGCATCCCGCCGCTCTGGCTGCTCGCCGTGACGATGCTGGGACTTGCGCTCGCCTGTGGAGGAGCCTCCGCGCTGAACAACGTGCTCGACCGGGACATCGACCGGCTGATGGGCCCGCGAACACGAGCGCGACCGCTCGCGGCAGAACGTTTGCCGACGTCTCGGGCGCTGGAGTTCGGACTTGCGCTGTCGGCGTTCTCGTTCGTGCTGCTCGCCTCGGCGGTGAACGTCCTCACCGCAACGCTGGCGTTGGTGGGGAACCTGTTCTACGTGCTCGTGTACACGCGGTGGCTGAAGCGGTCGACGCCGCAGAACATCGTCATCGGCGGGGCTGCCGGGGCGATGCCGCCCCTGGTCGGCTGGGCGGCCGCGACGGGAAACCTGACCCTGCCCGCGCTCTGGCTATTTCTAATCGTGTTCTTGTGGACGCCTCCTCACTTCTGGGCGCTGGCCCTGCTTCTCCGCAAGCAGTACGCGGCTGCTCGGGTCCCGATGCTGCCCGTCGTGCGCGGCGTCCGCGCAACCACGACCCAGATCGTCCTCTATTCGCTCGTCCTGGTCGCGGCCACCGCCGTTCCGTTCCTGGGTGGGATGCTCGGCGTCGCGTATCTGGCAACGGCGCTCGGCCTTGGCGCCGTGTTCTTGTGGCTCGCTCTGCGGCTGCGCCGCGACGCAACGCCGCGGCGCGCGTCCGTCCTCTTCCACTACTCGCTCCTCTACCTCGCCCTCGTCTTCACCGCGATGGCGCTCGACGTCGCGCTGTGAGGACCAATCGCCGAAGGAGACCCCGATGAGTGACGTCTCGTCAGGAGCAGTCCTGACCCTCGTCGTCCCGCTGTCGCTGCTCGTCGTCGTGATCGCGCTCTGGGCGCTCTCACAGCGTCGAACGGCACGCAGCAGGGCCGAACCCACGGCGCCTCGACGCGATGGCTGAGAAGCCCGTGCCGCGGCGCGTTCAACCACAGCTCCGCTTCATCGTTTTCGCGGCGACGATCGGGATCGTCATCGGCGTCGCCGCGGCGTTGGTGCACCGTTCTCGAGGTTCGGCGGCTCAGCCGAGTCCGTTGCGGGCGCAGATCACCTGGGCGGCCGGAGCGAAGCCGGCGCCTGGACTGGCTCTCCGCGACCAGAGGGGAGCAACCATTTCGCTCCACTCGTTGCACGGCCGTGTCGTCCTGCTGACGTTCCTCGACTCGAAATGCGTACGCGAATGCCCGATCGAAGGCCACGTCCTCCGTGACGTGCTTCGCGGCATGAGGCAGACCGGTGCGGACGCCGTTGTCGTCAGCGTCGATCCCTGGGCGGATACACCCGCGAGTGCCCGCACGTTCGCCACGCGCGCCGGTTGGTCGGGCAACTGGCACTGGCTGCTCGGGGACAAGGCTGCGCTCGCGCCCGTCTGGCGTTCCTACAACATCGCCGTCAAACGGACGCCGGGCGACATCCTCCATAGCACTGCGCTCTATCTCATCGATGCAACCGGCGACCTTCGCGCCGGCTACCTGTTCCCGTTCTCTGCCGCCGCGGTCACCCAGGACGTCCGGCGTCTCGCCGACGGGACGTAGCGGATGGATCTGCTTCGCGCACCTTGGGTGCTGGGCACGATCGTCGTGTCCGCGCTCTGGTACTGGCGCGGCTCGCGGCGGCCGAGCCTTCGCGTAGTCGGGACAACGGTCCGCCGGCGTGTCGTGCCGTGGCGGGGGTTGTGCTTCGCCTCCGGCCTGCTAACCGTGTTGGTCGCTCTGGACTCGCCGGTCGAGCGCCTCGCCGACGACTGGTTCTGGGCGCACATGCTGCAGCATGTGCTGTTGATGATGGTTGCCGCGCCCCTGCTGGTGCTGGGGGCGCCGTGGCTGCCGTTCTGGCGCCCACTGCCGCTCGGGCTCCGCCGGCGGCTCGCCCGAATCCTCGTCAAGAGCCCAGCGTTCGGCTGGTTGCGGTACGCCGCCCGCATCGTCCGATCCCCGCTCGCGGCCTGGCTGCTCTTCGACGTCAACCTCGCCGCTTGGCACGTTCCGGCCCTCTACGACCTGACCCTCCGCAACAGCGGCGTCCACTACGGGGAGCACATCTCCTTTGTGCTACTCGGGCTCCTCTTCTGGAGCCAGGTACTGGAGTCGCCGCCGTTTCATCCGCGCCTCACTCCTTTCGGCCGGGTGCTCTACACGTCAGCCGGGTCGGCGGCGAGCTGGCTGCTCGCGATCATCCTCACATTCGCGACGACGCCGCTCTATCCGGCCCAGAGCACGGGACATCACGGTGGACTCTCCGCGCTCGCAGATCAGCAGCTCGCCGCGGGAGTCATGCTGGGCCCGGGTTCGATCCCGTACGCAATCGTCGTCTTCTACTGGCTCTACGTCTGGCTCGCGACAGATGACTCGGGCGGGCGGCGACGCGTCGCGGCACGGCCTTCGGCACTGGGAACGGGAGCTCGATGAGGCTGTCGAGGTTGCATTCGCGGCGACGTCTACTCGTGCTGATGCGCCTGTCGGCGACGCTCCTGGTCTTGGTTCTCTTTACGGTGCTGACCTACCGGATCGTGCATGGCTTTTCGAGCGCCCACTCGGGCGCCCGGTTGACACACGCGATCCAGGCACACCGCTCGCCGTCCGCGCCGAACGTTCAACTGTCGGTGATCTGGCCACGAGCAGGGACCTGGCCACAACGACTTCGGGCGTCTGTCGACCGAGGCACTTTGCGACTCGGCGATCTACGCGGCTACCCGGTCGTCCTCAACTTCTGGGCGTCCTGGTGCTCGCCGTGCCAGCGGGAGGCGGCACTGCTCGCGTCGGCGGCCGAGGCGAGCCGCGGCCGGATCATCTTCGTCGGCGTCGACGTCCACGATCTGACAACGGACGCACGACACTTCCTGCGCGCACACCATGTGCCGTACGTCGTGGTGCATTCGCAGAACTCGATCACCGACCGATTCGGCCTGATCGGGCTTCCCGAGACCTTTTACGTCGATCGCCGGGGTCGCATCCAGGACGCCACCCGCGGGGAACTCTCGGCCGCAACTCTCCAACGGGCGCTCGGCCGCGCCTCGCAGGACTGATCCGCGCAGCCCTGCAAGGCGCGATCGGAGCTATGCGGCACGCTCGAGGTCAAAGGGCGTGTCCACTTGGGCGTTGTCAGCGGTCTCCTCTATCCGGGTGCCGGCCATCAGGTACGCGACGCGCAGCACGGTGACGAGAAGGCCGACTGCGACGGTCGACACGATCAGGTTGAGCAGGGCGCTCGAGATCATTGTCATCACTCCTTGGTTGGTCTCGCTTGGTCGCGGACCAGCAAAACAGCAGAGGATGAGAAAGAGCTTGGAGAGCCCTAAAAGTTCTCTAAGACTCCCG
>VAWR01000113.1 GCA_005885245.1 Actinomycetota bacterium
AGTGATGCACGAAGAGATCCTTCCCGCCGTCCTCCGGCGCGATGAATCCGTATCCCTTGGCATCGTTGAACCACTTGACGGTTCCGGTTGCCATGTAAACCTCCCTTGCTTCTGAACGAACAAGTAGGGAAGGGCTGGAAAGCGCTACCGGTACTCGTCCTGATTACCGGGGACAAGGTAGCAGCCACTTCGCGCAGCCGCGCCTCAGGCCGGTGTCGGAGCCGTCTCGCGAGGATCCTCGTCGGGGAAGAGCCGCTCGATGCCGGCGGCCGCATAGGCGTCGGGGCCGTCGAGCGTCTCTCGGTCGAGCAGCGCCAGCGCCAGGGCGTTCAGCTTCGGTCGATGCTCGACGAGGAGTGCGATTACCTCCTCGTAGGCCTCGTCCACGATGCGCCGCACTTCCTGATCCACGAGTTGCTGGGTCTGCTCCGACGGAGCCGCTGCCCCAGGCAGGAATGCACCTCGGGCGTCCTGGGCCATCACCGTTACCGGCCCGACCGCGGGACTCATCCCCCAGCGGCCGACCATCTGTCGCGCGATGCCCGTGAGTTGCTGCAGGTCGGATTCGGCGCCGGAAGTCAACTCGCCGTAGACAAGCTCCTCGGCGGCGCGTCCACCGAGGGCGACCTTGATCAACGTCCGCAGATAGCCCTCGTCGTAGCTGAACCGATCATCCTCAGGCGAGGACAGCGTGACTCCAAGCGACACACCTCTCGGGATGATCGACACCTTCCGCACCGGATCCGCGGCCGGACTCATCATGCCGACGATCGCATGCCCGGCTTCGTGGTAGGCAGTGCGCTCGCGGTCGGCGGGGCTCAGCATGATCTTCCGTTCCGCTCCGAGCACCACCCTTTCCAGCGCATCGCTCAGGTCGTCCGCCGTGACCACGTCGCGCCCTCGCCGCGCGGCGAGCAGGGCCGCCTCGTTGACGAGGTTCGCAAGGTCGGCGCCGACCATCCCCGGAGTGCTGCCGGCAACGCGATCGAGATCGACGTCGGCCGCAAGCGGGACGCCGCGCGTGTGGACTTCGAGAATCCGGCAACGGCCTGCGCGGTCGGGAGGTTGCACGGCGACGCGTCGGTCGAAGCGGCCCGGACGAAGAAGCGCCGCGTCGAGAATGTCGGGCCGATTCGTGGCCGCGATGACGATCACGCCGGTGGTGGGGTCGAAGCCGTCCATCTCGGTCAGGATTTGATTGAGCGTCTGCTCGCGCTCGTCACCTCCGCCGCCGCCGACCTGGCCCGCCGAACGGGACCTCCCCACCGCATCGAGCTCGTCGATGAACACGATCGCAGGCGAGGCCTCCTTCGCTTGCTTGAAGAGATCCCGCACTCTCGAGGCTCCCACGCCGACGATTGCCTCGATGAACTCGGAGGCGGACATGGAGAAGAAGGGCGCGTTGGCCTCGCCCGCGACAGCCCGCGCAAGCAGAGTTTTGCCAGTTCCGGGAGGCCCGCTGAGCAAGACGCCGCGAGGGATTCGTCCGCCGAGCCGCCCGTAGCGCTGGGGGTCCTTCAAGAAGTTCACGATCTCGGTCAGCTCGTCTTCGGCCTCCTCGATCCCTGCAACGTCCTGGAAGGTCACGCGCTGCTCCGAAGCCTGGTAACGGCGCGCACGAGAGCGCCCGAAGGAGCCGAGCACACCGCGTCCGCCACGCCTCATCAGCAGGACGAGGAGCCCGATCAGCAAGAAGGTCGGTCCGAAGCCGAACAGCAGCGTCTTCCACCAGACCACGCCGGTGTCGAGTGGCTCGGCGTTGATGACGACGTTCTTCTCCTCGAGGAGCTTGGAGAGTGCGGCCGTGTCCGCGAAGGAGGGAATGAGCGTCGAGAATCGTTCGGCGCTTCGAGAAGCGTTACCGGTGGGCGGATAGCGGACCGGAGTTCTGAACAGTCCCTGCAGCGAGGTCCCCTTCGAGGTGATGCGGTCGACGTTCCCCTGGCGGACCTGGTCCAGGAACAGAGGGCTGTACGGGATGTGAATGCGTGGAGGCTCGGAGAGCGAGCGCGAGGCCACCCAGTAGTTGAGGACGAACGCGGCGAGAATCGCGATCGCGACCCAGGTACCGACCCGACCCAGCGGGCGACGAGGCAGTCTCCAGCCGCGCTTGGACGCGTCCGGAGAGGCTTGCGGACCGGGCATATGCCCGGACCCGCTGCTTGGTGGGGCCGCATTCATCCCCTACTAGGCTGCTCTGTATGCGCGTCACCGTCAAGCTCTTTGCGGGCCTCAGAGAACGAGCGGGCTGGAAAGAGCGAGAGCTCGACGGCGTGGAGCGGGTCTCGGATGTCTGGCCGGCGCTCGAGCTCGGCGACGAGCCCAAAGGTCTCCTCTATGCGGTCAACCGGGGCTATGCCGACCTCGACCGCCGCCTCGCGGACGGTGACGAGGTGGCGCTGATCCCTCCCGTTTCGGGCGGCGCATTCCGACTTGGGACCGAACCCCTCTCGCTCGACGCGGCGGTGGACGAAGTGCGCTCCGACGAGGCCGGCGCGATCGCGACGTTCATCGGCACGACGCGCCTGCAGTCGCGCGGGCGCACGGTGCTGCACCTCGACTACGAGGCCTACGAGGAGATGGCCGAGCAGGTGATGGCCGAGATCGCGACGGAGTTGAAGACGCGCTACGACGTGTGCGAGATCGCAATCCACCACCGGACGGGCCCCGTCGAGATCGGAGAGGCGAGCGTCGTGATCGCGGTCTCCGCCCCGCACCGTCAGGACGCGCTCGCTGCCTGCAAGGACGCGATCGACACGCTCAAGGAGCGAGTCCCGCTCTGGAAGAAGGAGTTCTACGAGGGCGGCGAGGAGTGGATCGGGCGGGGATCGTAGCTCCACGCCCCGACAGAGTCCTAACCGCGACTCACGGGCCGGAGCGCTCGGGCCGATACCAGTAGGCACAATGGCCGACATGGAGCAATACCCACAGGAGTGGCGTGAGTACAAGCCGATCCAGCCTCGCGGCACGGATTGGCGCGGCTTCTTGCGGAAGCTGTGGGCGCCGATCGCGGCGGTCGGGGCGTTCCTGGCCAAGTTCGGGGCCGTCCTGCTCAAGTTCAAGTTCCTGTTCTCGATGTTCGTCTCCGCGGCCTTCTACGTCTGGCTCGGCGGCTGGTGGTTCGGGATCGGACTCGTCGTGCTGCTGTTCGTGCACGAGATGGGACACGTCCTCGAGGCGAAGCATCAAGGGTTGCCTGTCTCCGCGCCGCTCTTCATCCCCTTCATGGGCGCCCTGATCACGATGAAGCAGATGCCGCACAACGCGTGGCGCGAGGCGAAGGTTGCGATCGCCGGGCCGTTGCTCGGCTCGGCCGGCGCGCTCGCGCTCTACATCGCCGGCGTCGCGTTCGACTCGCAGGCGCTCAAGGCGTTGGCCTTTCTCGGGTTCTTCATCAACCTCTTCAACCTGCTGCCGGTGGTCCCGCTCGACGGCGGACGGATTTCCGCGGCGCTGCATCCCGCCCTCTGGATCGTCGGCTTTCTCGCGCTCCTCGGGCTCGTGTTCTACCGGCCGAATCCGATCCTGATCATCATCCTCATCTTTGGCGGGTCCGAGCTCTGGCGCCGCTGGCAGATGCGGAACCATCCGGAGATGCAGCAGTACTACCGCGTCGAGCCGCACCAGCGGCTGATCATCGGCGTGCTGTATTTCGGTCTCGCGGTGCTGCTGGTACTCGGCATGCACGCGACGCACGTCCCGCGAAACTTCTGATGGAAGACCAGCGAATCCTGTCCTCCGACGAGAAGGCGGAGGACCTCGAACGGCACGTCGCGCTGATCGCGCAGGAATTCCGCGAAGGGTTCGAGGCTGTCGATCGGATCGATCGGCCGGCCGTGACGATCTTCGGTTCGGCACGTATCCGCGAAGACGACCCGGTCTATGGACAAGCCAGGGAAATCGGTCGTCGCTTTGCGCAACGCGGGTGGGCCGTCGTCACGGGCGGTGGCCCAGGCGTGATGGAAGCGGCGAATCGCGGCACGAAGGAGGGCGGGGGGCTCTCGGTCGGATTCAACATCCAGCTGCCGCACGAGCAGCGTTCGAATCCGTACGTCGACCTGTCGCTGACGTTCCGTCACTTCTACGCGCGCAAAACGATGTTCGTGAAGGCCGCGGAGGGCTTCGTCGTTTTTCCCGGCGGCTTCGGGACCGTGGACGAGCTCTTCGAGGCGCTGACGCTGATCCAGACCGGAAAGGTCTTTCACTTCCCGGTCGTCCTGGTCGGCGCGGAGTACTGGGAGGAGCTGCTCGGCTGGGTTCGCGACGAGCTGCTCGCCGACGGGATGATCTCTCCTGATGACCTCGACCTGCTCTTCGTGACCGACGACCTCGACGAAGCCGTCCTGCAGGTCCTCGATTGCTACGAGCGCCGCTGCGCCGAGAGCCCAGCAGAGCCGGTCAAGGCCGACGCGCAGTAACCGCCGAGCGCAAGTGGCTCAGAGCCACAAAGTCACGAGTAGCCTTTCAGGCCATGAGGTTGCGTGACCTGCCGTCGGTCGACGAGCTCGCGCGAGGCAGCGACGATCCACGCGCCGTGGAAGCGGCGCGGTTCGTTCTCGGGCGCGCGCGCGAACAGATACAAGCGGGCGAGAACCCCGGCGATCTCGGCGCTCGACTCGACGCAGCGCTTGGCGCGGCGCGGGCGCCCCATCTGCGCCGGGTCATCAACGCCACGGGTGTGATCGTGCACACGAATCTCGGTCGCGCCCCACTCGCCCCCGCGGCGATCGAGCGCATTCGTGAGGTTGCGGAGGGCTATTCGAACCTCGAGTACGACCTGGCCGCCGGGGGGCGCGGCTCACGGCAGGAGCACGTCACGAAGATCCTGCGCCGGCTCACAGGTGCGGAGGCGGCGCTCGTCGTGAACAACAACGCCGCAGCCGTGATGCTGGCGCTGGCCGCGCTTGCCGAAAGACGAGAGGTGCTCGTCTCGCGCGGCGAGCTGATCGAGATCGGCGACGGCTTCCGCATTCCGGACGTGCTCGAGCGCTCGGGTGCACGGCTGCGAGAGGTCGGAACGACGAACCGCACCCGTGTTGCGGACTACGAGTCGGCGGTCGGACCGGAGACCGCGGTGCTCCTGCGTGTACACCAGTCGAACTTCCGTGTCGTCGGCTTCACGGAGCAGCCGCGGCTCGAGGAACTGGCGTTAGTGGCTCAGAGCCACAAACTTCCGCTCGTGGACGATCTCGGCTCCGGCGCGCTCGTCGACGTCGGCGACGAGCCGACCGCACGCGCCAGCCTGACGGCGGGTGCGGACCTGGTCTGCTTCTCCGGTGACAAGCTCCTGGGCGGGCCTCAGGCGGGCATCGTCGTGGGGCGCGCGGATCTGATCGACAAGCTGCGAGGTCACCCACTCCAGCGCGCGCTCCGCGCCGACAAGCTCACGCTCGCGGCGCTGGAAGGAACCCTCCAGCTCGCGGTCGAAGCGCCAGGCGAGATTCCGGTCCTGCGCATGCTGCGCGAACCTTCCGAAGCGGTGCGGACGCGTGCGACGCGTCTGGCGGAGCGGGTCGGCGGACAGGTGGAGGAGACAGTCGCGCGCGCCGGCGGTGGTTCACTGCCGTTGACCGAGCTGCCGAGCTTCGCCTGCGCGGTCGAGGAGAAGCTCGCAGCGCGGTTGCGCGACGTCGATCCACCCGTCATCGCGGTCGTGCGTGACGGACGGACGCTGCTCGACTGCCGCACGCTGAGCGATGCGGAGGCGGACGAGATCGTCGCCGCGATCGCGGCCGCACGTTCATGAGCGACGTCCCGCCCGAGGCACGTCTCTGGGATCTGATGCGCGGCACGATGGCGACGAAGGCCCTCGGGATTGCCGCCGACCTGGAGGTTGCAGAGGCGCTCGCGAGCGGTCCCCGCTCGGTGCAGGAACTCGCGCGGGAGAACGGCGCTGACGCAGAGACGCTCCAACGCATCTTGCGCGCGCTCGCGAGCGACGGGGTATTCGCGGAGGAGGCGCCGGGCGTGTTCCGGAATACCGAGGCCTCCGACTTCTTCCGCCGCGACCGACCCGGTAGCTGGCCCGAGTTCGCGCACCTCTTCGGCGGCGCCTTCATGGAAGCGATCGCACAGATGGACCCGCGCACGAGCGAACCCATGTTCCACCGCCACTTCGAGACGGACTTCTGGTCCTGGCTCGCGGCGAATCCGGATGAGCGGAGGACCTTCGACCTGGCGATGGCCGGGGGCAAAGACCGAAGTGCAGAGCGCCTCGCTGCGCTGGAGTGGCGCGGTGACGAGGTCGTCGTCGACGTCGGAGGAGGCAACGGGGCTCTCCTGCGCGCGTTCCTCGAGCGAGCGCCCGCTGGCCTCCACGGCATCGTCTTCGACCTCCCGGAGACCGTCCGAGACGAGACGGCGCTCGGAGACCGACTGAGCTTCGTCGAAGGGAGCTTCTTCGAAGAGGTCCCTGCCGGCGACGCCTACGTCCTGTCGGCGATCCTGCACGATTGGGGCGACGAGCGGGCAACCGCGATCCTGCGAACGATCCGCGCAGGAGCGTCCGCGCGGAGCAGATTGCTCGTCATCGAATCGGTCATCCCGCCGGGGAACGATCCGAACGGAGCGAAGTGGCTCGATCTGCTGATGCTGGTCATCGGAGGGAAGGAACGGACCGACCCGGAATGGCGCTCGCTCCTCGAGACTGCCGGTTTCGGCATCGACGAGATCGAAGACGGCCTGATCCAGGCGTCATGCCGCTGACCGTCGGCACCGCGGGACACATCGACCACGGCAAGACGTGGCTCGTCCGCGCCTTGACCGGCAAGGACACGGATCGATTGCCCGAGGAGCAGGCGCGTGGAATCTCGATCGACCTGGGCTACGCGCCGCTCGATCTGCCCGACGGACGCAGGCTCTCCCTCGTCGACGTGCCGGGGCACGAGCGGTTCGTCCGGACGATGGTCGCCGGCGCGTCGGGGATCGCACTGTTCCTGCTCGTCGTCGACGCAGTCGAGGGTGCCCGCCCGCAGACGCACGAGCACCTGGCGATCCTCCGGCTGCTCGGCGTCGAACGGGGTGTGGTCGCCGTGACGAAGATGGACGCGGTCGAACCGGAGACGCTCGAACTGGCACTCGAGGAGGCGCGCGAGCTCGTGCCGGGAGCCGAGGTCGTTGCGGTCAGCGCGAAGACCGGCATCGGGCTCGACGAGCTCCGCGCAGCTCTTGCGCGGGCCGCGCACGGTGGCGAGCGCAACATCGCACCCACCCGGCTCTACGTCGACCGCGTGTTCACGCTGCACGGCATCGGCACGGTCGTGACCGGGACGCTCTGGTCTGGCCGAATCCATGCCGGCGCTGTTCTTCGCGCCGAACCGGCAGGCCGCGACGTGCGGGTGCGGACCGTTCAGGTGCACGATCGTGAGGTCGACGTCGCCGAAGCGGGCCAGCGCGTCGCGGTCGCGCTTCCGGGCGTCGAGCGAAGCGATCTGCGGCGCGGCGACGCCCTCGTCGAGCCGGGCGCGTATCGGCCGAGCTATCGCCTCGACATCGAGCTCGAGGAGCTCGCGCCGATTCCGGCGCGCGTGCTCGTCCACCACGGGACGGCGACGATGCTCGCGCGGGTGGTTCGCGACGGCGGCTTCGCACAGCTCCGGCTCGAGTCGCCCGTCGTCGCGGCCCGCAACGATCGCGTCGTCTTACGCGCTGGAACGACCGTCGGCGGCGGACGCGTTCTGGATCCGGCACCCGCACGTCACGCCGACCACGACGCCTTCGAGAGGGCTGCGCGCGGTGAGACGCGCGTGCACGCGCCGGTCCGAGGCCACGACGGTCGCTGGACCTATTCCGACGAATGGCTCGAGGACTTTCGCGTCGGTCTGGAGGACCGCTTCGAGACAGTGGATCCGCTCGATCCAGGGGTGCCGGCGCCGACCGAGCCGTGGGGCGCAGACGTTCTGGCGCGTCTCGGCTTCGAGCGACGCGGAGCCAAGGTGTACCGGCCAGGTGCCGCAGGCTCACTCGGTGATCGTGCGGACGAGGCAGCCGAGCTGGAGGCCCGTCTCGGACTCGAGCCGATCAAGGTCGACGACGCCTCGCTCGCGCGGTTCCTGGAGGACCGGGGACGCCTGGTTCGCGTCGGTGACGGCTACGCGGTCTCGCCCGGCGCGTATGAGCACGCCAAGTCGCTGCTCGTGAGAGAGCATGAGGTCGCGGATCGGATCACGCTGGCGCGCTTCCGCGATCTGCTCGGGAGCTCGCGCCGGACTGCACAGCTCCTGCTCGAGCGTTTCGACGCCGACGGCGTCACGCGACGCGTCGGCGACGAGCGCGTGCTCCGCCGCGGTGCGCTGCGCGGCTAGTAAAGAGAGGTCTAGCGGATTTCGAGCCGCAGCAGATCGGGCCGGCTGTAGTGGCCGGCCGGGTCGAACCGCTGTCGCGCTTTGTAGAGCTGCTGCGAATCGAGGTCCGCGTACAGGATCCCTTCCTCGTTCCACAGCGGCCCGGCCAGGTAGCTCCCGTCGGGCGCGAGGATCGCCGAACCGCCGCCGCCCACGAGCTCGTCGCCTTCGGCCAAGGGCACGTCCGTCGGATAGCTCGAGGCGCGCTGGAAGACGCAGCAGCTCAGAACGAAGGCGCGTGACTCGCGGGCGATGTGCTTCATCGAGTCGTGCCAGTCCTCCGAGTCGTCGGCCGTCGGCGCAAGGTAGATCTCGACGCCGTCCTCGTAGAGCGCGGCGCGCGCGAGCGGCATCAGGTTCTCCCAGCAGATCAGGCCCCCGACCTTGCCGAGATCCGTCGTGACCGTCTCTAGACCCTTGCCGTCGCCGAGTCCCCAGACCAGGCGCTCGTGGTTCGTCGGCATGAGCTTGCGGTGGTGAAGAGCGAGCTCACCGGCGGGTGAATAGACCAGGAGCGAGTTGTAGATGGTGCCACGCTCGAGCTCGTTCGCGCCGACCGCCAGCCAGACGCCGTGCGTCCGGGCGATCTCAGCGAGGCGATCCGAATCCGGACCGGGGATCGTGACGGACTGCTGCGCAAGACGCGCGAAGACGTCACGCGCGTCACCAGAATCGTCCCCGCTCCAGCCGGCGAGATAGCGCACCCAGCGATTGGATGGATAGACCGGAATGAAGGTCTCGGGGAAGAGCGCGAGACGAGCCCCGGCCCCTGCAACCTCGGCGACGAGTTTCTCCAGCTTGTCGATCGTCGCCTCGCGTTCGAACGCAACCGGCTCGGCCTGGACGCACGCGACCTTGACCACGCCTTCCATGGATTCAGCCTACGCCTTTCGCAGGCGCCGGCTCGCTAAGCGAGAGTGACGCCGTCACCGACGTTGATCTCACCATCGCTGAGGATGTCCGCGTTGAGACCGGCGCGATGCACGAGGGCTTTGATCACTCCGGCTTGGGTCAGGGACTCCAGATGGGAGCACGGTTCGCAGAGCTCGACGCCTTCGCACTCGACATCGCCGATGCGGAACCGCTTGCCCACGAGCTCGTTGATGTCGATGCCGCGCGTGAGCACGTTGCGGCGGGTCGCGGGCGGCTCGATCGAGACGTCTCCCTCGCTCGCGACGGCGTCCATCGCCTCAGCCGCGACCAGCGTGACCGCCCGGCCCGGTGGCGCATCTCCATCCGTCCAGTAATAGCGATTGCCCTCGAGCCCGCAGCCCGCGCGCGCCTGCACCCGCTCCACGCGAGCGGGAAGCTCGCCGTGCTCGGAGGTGACGAAGATCGCCTCGACCCGGCCGTCCATGGCCAGACCTTAGCGGCCGAACCCGCCGCCTCCCGGAGTCTCGATCGTGACGACGTCCCCCTCGGCGAGATCGCGCGTGGCCTTCGCAGGGAGCGGCTCGCCGTTCAGGAAGTTGCGGCCCGGCGCGCCCGGCTTCCCGCCGCGCTCGCCCCGCGGGCCACGAACGCGTCGCTCGCTGATGAGCGAGAGCCGACAGGCCTCCAGCGCCTCCAGCTCGCGCACGACCCCTTCGCCGCCATGCTGCCTCCCGGACCCGCCGGTCCCGAGTCGAAGCGCGTAACGCCGTACTCGGAGCGGGTACTGGAGCTCGAGCGCCTCGACCGGAGTCGAGAGGGTGTTCGACATCGCCACGTGCACGCCGCTTGGCCCGTCCGCCCGTGGGCAGGCACCCTGACCGCCGCCGATCGTCTCGTAGT
>VAWR01000114.1 GCA_005885245.1 Actinomycetota bacterium
CAACGTGCGGCAGACCTACTCGGACGGGACCGTGGTCGACTGGTCAGGCCCGGAATCGTCTGATACGCCGGCGCCGAGGGTCGAGGCCAAGTCCTCACTCGGAGGCGGAGGCGGGAGCAACACGTTGGCGATCGTCGCTCTGGCGCTTGGCGTGCTGGCTCTGGTGGTCGCGGCCGCAGGGCTCGTCGGCCGGTCCGGGAGGCGCGCGCTCACGTGACGATTCGCCGGCGCGTCGCCTTGGTGCTCGCGGTGGCCGCGGGAGCGCTCGCGCTCCCAGCGGTCGCCTGGGCCCATGCCGCACTCCTGCGAACCGTTCCGTTGCCGAGCGCGGTGCTCAACAGCCCGCCTCCCGTGGTGCTGCTCACGTATTCGGAAGCCGTGGAGCCGCGATTCGCGATCGTCTCGGTGACGAATGCCGCCGGCAAGCAGGAGACAGCCGGTCCACCTCGTCGATCGGCCTCCGATGCCGACACCCTCGTGATCCCCCTGCGTCGCCTCGACCAGGGGTGGTACCTCGTCTACTGGCGAGTGATCTCCGTGGACGGGCATCCGGTTCGGAGCGCGTTCACCTTCGCCGTCGGGCCGAATCCGGGGCCGTTGCCACAGTTTCCGGTGCCGTCCACCTCGGAAACGGCGGCAACGCCGAGCTTGGTCACGGCCCGTGCGATCGCCTTCATCTCGGTGATGGCGGCGATCGGTCTCTTCATCCTGCGCATGGCGATCGCCCGGCCGGTCGTGCGGCGGGTTTCGGGCACGAGGCTGCGCGCAGTCTCGATCGCGTTCGGAGTCGCCGCCGCGATCGCGCTCCTCGCCACGCCGGTGTACGTCGTGATGGCGACGGCGCAGTTCGCCCTGCGCTCGTCGTTCGACCTGGGAAACGTATTACCGCTCGTGCGCGACTCGGCCTTCGGTCGAGGCTATCTCGATCTCGAGCTGACCTTCGCACTCTTCGTCGTCGCCGGGACAATCGCGCTCCGGGTCGACCGGCCCGAGCGGGAGCGGCGGTCGATCGCCGAGCTGCTCTCCCTCGGGAGTGCGTTCCTCGCGGCCGGCGCCACCCTGCTCATCCCGGGCCTGGCAGGCCACGCTGCCCAGACGTCGCCGCGTGGCGCATCGCTCCTTGCCGACTGGCTGCACCTCGCCGCCGGCTCGCTGTGGGTCGGAGGCTTGATCGGCCTGCTCGTGCTCTGGCGGAGCTTTCCGGTAGCACGGCGCGTCGCCGGACTGATCGTCTGCGTGCCCCGCTTCTCGAACGCCGCGTTCGTCTCCGTCCTTGTCTTGATCGGCTCGGGTGTCGGCGCTGCCGTGATCCACATGCCGACGCTCGCCTCGATGTGGCAGACGTCGTACGGTCAGACGCTGCTCGTCAAGATCGGGCTGCTCGCTGCCGCGATGCTGCTCGCGGCCGTGAACCTGCTACGAACGAAACCGCGCCTCGCCGCGAGCGCCAAACGCCCGGAGCTCGGCTCCGGAGCGGCCGCCCTGCTCCGCCGGCTCGTTGCGGGAGAAGCGCTGCTGGTCGCCTCTGCGGTCGTGGCTGCAGCTGTGCTGTCGAGCCTGCCGCCGCCCGCCAAGGCACTCGCGAGCACGAGCAATTCGATCGGCCGCGTCGGGCCCGGGCCCGTGACGGAGGTCGTGAACAAGAACGGCTACCGGCTCCAGGTCCAGGTGACGCCGAACCGAGCGGCGGCCGTGAACACCTTCTCGCTGCGGATCACCCGTGGGGGCCAGCCGGTCAAGGGCGCCTCGGTGCTCGCCGGATTCGCGATGCTTGACATGGAGATGGGCAAGCAGACGTACGTCCTGGAGGCGAGGGGGCCGGGCCTCTACGAACGCGACGCGCCCGCGCTGATCATGGTCGGACACTGGGCTCTCTCGTTCGAGGTCACTCCGCCGGGGAAACAGCCGTTCACGGTGTTGTTCGTGGACCGCGCAAACGGATGAGAAGCGTTCCGCTCATCCTGACTGCGTCGCTCGTGGCACTCGCGGCCGGGGTGGCAGCGTGCATCGTTGTCATCCTCCTGGCGGTTGACACTCTTGGCTAAGCGCTTGACGGTCCTCGCGGTGGTCCTCGCGGTATTCGGCCTGCCGGCGGCGGCACATGCGAACGGCGATCCGGCGAGCGACTACCTGCTCGTGCAGAGACTCTTCCTACCGTTCACCACGAAGATCGACAGGACCGAGGTCAAGCGACTCGATGCGCTCCTGAGTGCGGCCGAGCGCGCGAACTTTCGGATCAGAGTGGCGGTGATCCTGTCCCCGTCCGACCTTGGTACCGCCTTCTCGCTCTACCGGAAGCCGGAGCACTACGCCGAGTTCCTCGGCCTCGAGCTCGCCTTCGTGTATCGCGGTCGTCTGCTCGTGGTGATGCCGAACGGTTACGGCTACTCGGTTAAAGGCGATCCCGATCCGAAGGCGAGCAAGACCTTGAAGGGACTCGCGCCACCCGGGCGCGACGCGACCAAGGAGGTCGTCGGTGCAGAGACCGCCGTGCGGATGCTTGCCTCGGCCGCAGGCCATCGGCTCGTCGTCGGGAAGGTCGGGAGCAGCTCGAACACGAGGGACCGGATCACGATTGCCGCCGCCGCGACGGCGGGGATCGCCCTGTTCGCTGCGGTCGTCCTCTATCGCCGTCAGCGGCGATCGGCTGCCTCCGTCTAGACCCGATCCTCTTTCACCCGTACCCTTCGCTGGTGACGACTTGCCCGAGTTGCGGCCAGGAGAACCCGCCGATCGCGAAGTTCTGCCTCGCCTGCGCGGAACCGCTCCCCACGCAGTCGCTCGGCCTGGCGGAGGAGCGCAAGGTCGTGACGGTCCTGTTCGCCGATCTCGTCGGCTTTACGGCGCGGGCCGAGCAGCTCGACCCAGAAGACGTACGTGCGATTCTGACTCCCTACTTCGCACGCGTTCGCAACGAGATCGAAGCGTTCGGCGGAACCGTCGAGAAATTCATCGGCGACGCGGTGATGGCCGTGTTCGGTGCACCGATTTCTCACGGCGACGATCCGGAGCGCGCTGTTCGCGCGGCGCTCGCGATGTGCGCCGCCGTCGAGGCGATGAACGCGGCCGATCCCAATCTCGACCTCAAGGTGCGAATTGCGGTCAACACCGGCGAGGCGCTCGTGACCCTGGCGGCGAGCGCGGCGCAGGGCGAAGGCGTGGTGGCAGGCGATGTCGTCAATACCGCTTCGCGCCTGCAGGAGGCTGCCCCCGTCAACGGGATTCTCGTCGGTGAGGAGACGTACCGCGCGACTCGTTCGGTGATTCGCTACGAGGAGGCGGACCCGGTCGTCGCCAAGGGCAAGCAAGAACCGGTGCGTGTGTGGCGAGCGCTTGGTGCGTCGGCCGGCCCGGGAGAGCGAGCGGCGGGCCGCGTGGCGATGTTGGGACGAGGGTCGGAGCTGGCGGTCCTGCAACGAATCTGGGAGCGAGTGGTCGCGGAACGGCGGCCGCAGCTCGTGACGCTCTTCGGGCCTGCCGGCATCGGCAAGACGCGGCTGGCGGCCGAGTTTGGGCAGCTTGCCCGCGCCGGGGACGCACGCGCGATCACGGGCAGATCCCTTCCGTACGGGGAGCTGATCCCGTACGGCGCGTTCGCCACCCAGGTGAAGCAGGTGGCGCGGATCTTCGACACTGACGGGGCGGACGCGGCGGGCGAGAAGCTCGAGCGAGCGGTCGCGGAACTGCTCGGCACGGAGGCGGATGGGGTCGCCTCGCACATCGCAATGCTGATCGGTCTTGGCAGGGAAGGCGGCGTCGACGACCGTCAGACGCTTTTCTTCTCCGCACGCCGCCTGGTCGAGGCGCTTGCGAACGACCAGCCGACGGTGCTCGTGTTCGAGGACGTTCACTGGGCGGACGCGGGAATGTTCGACCTGCTCGAAGTGCTCGCGTCGCGTGTCCGCGACGTCCCGTTGCTCCTGCTCGCGCTGGCCCGTCCGGAACTGCTCGAGCGGCGGCCGACCTGGGGAGGCGGCCTGCCCGGGTATACGGCGCTCCCGATCGAGGCGCTGAGCGAAGAGCATGCGAAGGAGCTGGCGGCTCAGGTCTTGCTGCAGATGCAAAAGCCCAGCCCGGCGGCCCTCGAGATCGGGCTCGTGGGCGAGGGTAATCCGCTGTTCATCGAAGAGCTGGCGGCGTCGGTCGCAGAGGACGCCACGGCGGCGGCCGGTGAGCTTCCAACGACGATCCGCGGCATCGTGTCGGCACGGCTCGACGCCCTCCCACGGGGCGAGCGAGCAGTTCTGCTCGACGCGGCGGTCGTGGGAAAAGTCTTCTGGACGGGCGCGCTGCAGCGGATGTCCGCCGGCGAGCTCGATCTGGCGGAGCTGCTCGACTCGCTCGAGGGACGTGACCTCATCCGGCGAGAGCCCGTCTCGAGGTTGCGCGGCGATCAGCAGTTCAGCTTCAAGCACGACCTGATCCGCGACGCGGCCTATGCCACCCTGCCACGTCAACAAAGGCGCCAGCGACATGCGCAAGTCGCCGCGTTTCTGGAGGAGACGACGGCAGAGATTCCGGCGGCCTCAGCTCTGGCCCAGCACTGGCGAGAAGCGGGGGAGGACGGCCGGGCCGCCGACTATTTCGTCCTTGCGGGTGATCAGGCCGGACGCGGCTGGGCCAAGGACGAAGCTGCAGGCTTCTATCGGAGGGCGCTCGAGCTCTTACCGGAGGAGCAGCGTGACCGCCGTCGCGAGGTCACGCGGCGGCAGGCGGTGGCGATGCAGGCCACGTTCCACTTGAAGGAGATGCTCGCGGGTCAAGGCGCCGGCCGGCGAGGCGACCCTAGCTCGGTGGAAAATCGTCCGGGGTGACGTCCCCCGCGATCTCGTAGATCCCTTCGACGACGTGCAGGCCGAGCTGGGCGCTGTGGCGCCGCACGATCTCCTCGCTGGGGGCCTCGTACACGCAATACGACTTCACCGTTCCCTCGTCGTCGACGACGACGTGGCTGTGGTGCCACGTGATCTCCGGGAACTGCTCCTCGATCACCTGTCTCGATTTGCGCCCGATGTTCGGCATCTCGCTCTCAGCGACGTGGAATCGGCGTTCGACGAGAAACTTGGTCACGAGGGGCAGATTACAGTGCCGCCCGGCGCTCCTGTCCAGGGCGCCTCGGCGTGCCGTTCCTCTCAGGAGAAACTTAGGTTGGCCTGCTGTCGTATATGACTCCAGTAGTCATGCGACGGAGGGAGCCTCACGTGTCCATGGAGCGCAGCGACGTGCCCGTGCCCTCGCCGGCCGAGGCGAAGGATCGCCTGGAGCAGGCGCTCTTCGAGATCAGGCGGGTGATCGCGGGGCAGGACGACATGCTCGAGCGCGTCCTCGTCTGCCTCCTGGCCCAGGGTCATCTGCTGATCGAGGGCGTGCCGGGCCTGGCGAAGACCTTGACGATCAAGACGACCGCCGGCGTCCTCGGCGGCTCCTTCTCCCGCGTCCAGTTCACGCCCGATCTCGTCCCGTCGGACCTCGTCGGGACGCGTATCTACCGACCAGGGGAGGGGGCGTTCGACACCGAGCTCGGGCCTGTCTTCTGCAACTTCCTGCTCGCGGACGAGATCAACCGCGCACCGGCCAAGGTGCAATCCGCGCTGCTCGAGGTGATGCAGGAGCGCCAGGTGACGATCGGCCACACCACATATCCGGTACCCGAGCCGTTCCTTGTCATGGCGACGCAGAACCCGATCGAGTCGGAGGGGACGTACCCGCTGCCGGAGGCTCAGGTCGACCGGTTCATGCTCAAGGTGCTGATCGACTATCCGGAGCACGACGAGGAGCTGACGATCGTCCAGCGTCAGCTGGTCGAGGCGCCAGACCTCAGGCAAGCGCTCTCGCTCGAAGATCTTCGCTCGCTGCAGAAGGCCGTCTTCGCCGTCTACGTCGACCCCGCGCTCGTGAGCTTTGCGGTGGCGATGGCAACAGCGACGCGTGAGCCGACCGCACACGGAGTGCCGGATTTGGCGGACTTCATCGCGTACGGGGCGAGTCCACGCGGGCCGATCAGCCTCGTACAGGCTGCACGCGCGCTGGCGCTCGTACGCGGACGTGACTACGTTCTCGCCGAGGATCTGCAAGCCCTGGCGAAGGACGCGCTGCGCCATCGCCTCGTGCTGACGTACCAGGCCCTGGCCGAGGACGTCTCGGCCGACGGCATCCTGGAGACTGTGCTGGCGGCAGTTCCCGTTCCCAAGACCGATCTGGCTCCCTCGACCGCGGCATGACACTCCTGCGCGCGCTCCGGTCCGAGCCGACGGCCGCGCGGCCCGGCCCGGGCCCGCTGCCCGACGCGCTGTTGCGCGCGCTCGAGGTGAGCATCGGGCGCCGCATGGAAGGGCTGCTCGCGGGGGACTACCGCTCGACGCTCCTCGGCGACGGAACGGAGCTCGCGCAAGTTCGTCCGTACGTTCCGGGCGATGACGTGCGGCGGATCGACTGGAACGTCACCGCACGCACGGATCTGACGCACGTGCGCGTGCACCTCGCCGAACGCGTGCTCGTCACCTGGCTCGTGCTGGACACCTCTGCATCGATGGAGTTCGGCACCGCGGACCGTCGCAAGGCCGATGTCGCCGAGGGTGTGGCGATCGCCGTCGGGCACGTCGCCACCCGCCGGGGTAATCGCCTGGGTCTCGTCACCTTCGGCGATGCCGCCCCACGCACGCTGCCTCCGCGGCAGGGGCGGATGGGCCTGATCGGGCTCCTGAGCGCGCTGCGTGAGGAAGGCGGCGACGGTCGGATCGGCGCGACGTCGCTGGGCGAAGGGCTCAGGCGCACGGGTTCGCTCGCCCGTCAGCGCTCCGTCGTCATCGTGGTCAGCGACTTCCGCGGGCCGCTCGACTGGCGGCGCCCTCTGCTCGAGCTCGCGGGCCGGCACGACGTGATCGCAATCGAGATCCGGGATCCGCGCGAGCAGGAGCTGCCGAATGCAGGCGTCCTCTGGCTCGTCGATCCCGAGACCGGAAGACAGCTACGTGCGGACACGCGGAGCGAGCGTTTGCGGAGCCGCTTTGCTGCAGCTGCGGCTGCCGAGCGCGCCGACCTGGCCCGAACGCTCGCTGCGGCAGGAGCGCGGCACGTGGTTCTGAGCACCTCAGGCGATTGGCTGCGCTCACTCGCGATGTTCCTCCGCAAGGGATTACGGCGATGAGCTTCGAGTGGCCGCTTGCGCTGATCGGCCTCGTTGTCGTGCCGGTGCTCGTCGTCGTGTACGTGATCCGCGAACGCCACCGCATCGACTACACGGCGCGGTTCACGACGCCCGGTCTGCTGCCGAACCTCGTCGATTCGGCACCCGGCTGGCGTCGTCATCTTCCGCTCGTCGTCTTCCTCGGTGCGCTCACGGCGATGATCGTCGGGGTTGCGCGGCCCCGTGCGAGCGTGAGCGTGAAGCGTGAGGAGGCCACGGTGATCATCGCGATCGACTCGTCGCTCTCCATGAGCTCACGCGACGTGCGGCCATCTCGGCTCGTCGCGGCCCAGAACAGGGCCCGCACCTTCGTCGACGAGATGCCGAAGAAGTTCCGGGTCGGCGTGATCGGCTTTTCTGGCCGTGCCTACGTCGCCGTGCCGCCGACCGAGGAACGGCCGCTCGTGTACCGGGCGCTCGGGTCTCTGCACGCCGGGCAGGGCACGGCGCTCGGCGATGCGGTGGCACTCGCGACGAAGATCGCGAGGCGAGAACGTGACAGCGGCGGGAGGATTCCGCCCACGTCCATCCTCGTGATCTCGGACGGTGCCCAGATGAGCGGCCGCACCACGCCGGAAGCCGCGGCGTTGCAGGCACGCGGCCTCCACATTCCCGTCTATTCGGTGGTCGTCGGCACGCAGGATGGCGTGGTCACCGTGCCGCTCGCCGGTGGGTTCCAGGCCCAGATCCGCGTCCCGCCCGATCCCGCCACCTTGCGCAGAGTGGCACAGGCGAGTGGCGGCAAGTTCTTCGACACGCTCAGCGACACGCGTCTGAAGCAGATCTACGAGAAGCTCGGCTCGCGGCTCGGCCGGCGCAGGGAGACCAGAGAGATCGGCGACTTCTTCGCCGGGGGCTCGGCCGCCTTCCTGCTCTTCGGGGGCGCGTTGTCCGCGCTCTGGTTCCGGAGAGTGCCGTGAGGCTCGCTGCCCTGCTCGTGTTGGCGGGCGCGCTTGCCGCGGCCGGCGCTCCCTCTGCGCACGCGACAAACGAGTGCCGAGGCCTCCAGGTGTGCGTGCGCGTCGCCGGGCCGTGGGTCGTCGTGCCTGCCGCGCTGAAGCTGCCGCGCGCGCACGTCGACTTCCAGCTCTCGTGTCCACGGGGCTACCTCGTCGGCGGCCTCGATACGGAGCTGACGGACCGAAACATCGACGTCGAGTTCGCCGGCAAGATCGGCAGCCCCGTCAATCCGGGTGTGACGACCAGTCGATCGGCGGTCTTCAGGGCGTCGTACACCGGCAACTCGCCACGGGGCCCGAGCTTTCGTCCGCACCTCGGGTGTGTTCCCTCCGCTGGTGGAGGTTCCGGACCTGTTCCCTTCAGACGGCCCTCGGCCGTGTTCCCGCCGGGCGAGCCGACGGTGCTGCGAGTCCGAACCGTCGGGCTTCGCGCCGGACTCGTGCGCGGAGCGGTGGCCTGCGGCAGGAGCGAGCGGCTGATCTCCAGCTGGCACGCCGTCGCCTTCTATTCAGCTGCTCCCCCGAGCGTGTCGCTGATTCAGAGCGTCTCGGCCGCCCGGGTCGTCCACGGCTCGCGCGTCGAAGTTCGCGCTCGTTCGGGGCCGGCGGTGCGAACCGTCCGCGGCATCGTCCAGTTCGGCGCGGTCTGTGGGGGCGGCTCTTGACGTTCGCGCGGCCCCTGCTCCTCTTGACGCTGCTCGTCATCCCGGTCGCGGTAGGTCTGTACGTGCTGACGGAACGCAGGCGCATGCGGTATGCGATCCGGTTCACGAACATCGACATCCTCGCCGGTGTGGTCGCGGGACGGATCTGGCGCCGCTATGTGCCGCTTGGTCTCTTCCTGCTCGCGCTCGCAGCTCTGTGTGTCGGGGTTGCCCGGCCGGAGCACACCACGCTCGTGGCGAAGGACCGGGCGACGGTGATCCTCGTCATCGACGTGTCGCGTTCGATGGAGGCCCGGGACGTGAAACCGAGCCGCATCGGCGCCGCGGCTGCCGCGGTCCGCACGTTCCTCGATCGCGTGCCCAAGCGTCTCCAGGTGGGCTTGATCGCCTTCGCAGGCGATCCGGCCGTGGCGACTCCCCCGACGACGAATCACGCACTCGTGCGCGAGGCGCTCGGGACGATCCAGTATTTCCCATCCTTCGGCGGAACCGCCATCGGCGACGCGCTGGCGGCGGCCGTGACTCTCGGCCAGCAAGCGGTGAACGGCGTGAACGGCAATCTGGCGGCCGTCACCTCAGCTCCCGCGGCGCAGGCGCGCGGCCTCGTGTCGATCCTGTTCCTCTCGGACGGCGCGCAGACGAGGGGCACACTGCAGCCGCTCGAGGGGGCGGAGCGTGCGCGGGCGGCCGGAATTCCGGTCTACACGGTCGCGCTCGGGACGCCGAACGGCACGCTGGACTTCGGCTTCGGCCGGCCGCCGCCCAATGGGTCCATCAACCCCAGTCCGTTCGGTGGCCCGCCGCGGCGCGTGCCCGTGCCGCCGGATCCCGCCACCCTGCACGCGATCGCCGACAGGACCGGCGGCCAGTTCTTCGCTGCCCGCAATGCCAAGAGCGTGCAGGCCGCGTATTCGAAGCTCGGCTCGCGGCTCGGTCGCACGCCCGGGCGGAGCGAGGTCACGTATGCGTTTCTCGCTGGAGCGGCGGGCCTTCTCGTCGCCGCGGGACTGCTGTCGGCGCTCTGGTCGCCGCGCCTGCCGTAGCTGCGTCTCGTGAAGATTGGCGGCTTCGTCATCGACACGGTTTGAGAGACCGAATGGAGTACAGGATGCGCGCGAAGCGCTACAGCGTGGAAGAAGATCGTGGCGAGGTACAGGGTCAGGTCTTGCATTCGTTCAGGCTGCGGTTTGGGCGGCTTCTTCCTCGCGTAGTCCGCCGCTGATGGTTAAGTAGCTGCAGCCGAGGGGCTTGGCGATTGGATAAGGGTGTAACCGGGCGCGCACGCGATTGTGACCGGCACCCCGTTGGCGAGGATGTCGTCGAGCGGCGGTGGAATGGGCCCGACCTCGAATGTCGACGCAGAGGCTCGTTGGATCTGACGCTCGGACGGAGTGGGGGCGCCCTTGACGGCAGTGGCCTGCCCATCAGGATGTGAATGAATGACGCTTCTATGAGTGTCAAGTTGGGGTCGCCGTTGTCTCGAGCAGTC
>VAWR01000078.1 GCA_005885245.1 Actinomycetota bacterium
TTTCAGCGTCGAGTGGACGGCATCGGCGGCGGTGCGCTTGCGATTAGACGAGACCCCTCATGGGGCCTTTACGGAAACGGCTGTGCGGGCGAGCCGCGCAAGGAATGTCCACGCGAGGGCGGCCCCGGCAAAGTAGCCGAGCGAGCTCGCGATGGCTGCGCCGCCGGCGCCGTGACGCGGAATCAGCGCTAGCGCCGCCGCGAGGGTGACGATCATTCCCACGATCGATACGGCGAGGCTGAGTTTCGGTTGGCCCCGGCGCACGGAGAGGTAGACGACGAGGACCGTCACGGGCGCGTAGACGACGATCCCTGGGAGCAGGAAAGCGAGCGGCCGCGCGGCGCCCGCGAAAGAGTGTCCGAGGAGCGCCGGAATCAGGAAGGGCGCAGCCGCCCCAACGGCGACGGCGATAGCTGCCGTGTAGGCGAGCGACTTGAGGGCGGAGCGGGCGATTAGCGAAGCCCCTTGCTGCTCGTTTTCGTGCAGGGTTGGCGCGGTCACTGCCGCCGCGATCGCGCCGGCCACGAGCCAGAGCATCTCCCCGGTTTGGACGGCGATCGAGTAAACGCCGACGCGTCCGATTCCGCGGTACCGATCGAGAACGAAGAGCTCGATCCGGTAGCTGATCAGGTTTACGACCTGGACAGCTCCCATCGTGAGTGCCAGCCGTGCGAGCTCAACGTTGAATAAGTCGAGCAGCCGCAATAGCGGTAGCGGCAGCCAGATGCGACGGGTGGCGGTGAGCGAGAAGAGCGCGGTAAGGACATGCGCGAGCGTCCACGCGAGGACGGCTCCGCGAACGCCGCCGTGCAGTCCGACGACGAGCACCAACATCCCGATGAACGTTCCAACCGGTGGCAGCGTCTGGACCACATTCCAGAGGCGAACTCGTCCCAGCCCGAGGAGCACCCCCGAGATCGATTGCCAGAGTACTGCTGGGACGAGCGCGCAGGCCGCGATCGCTGCAACCGTCGCTCCCACTCCGGGCGTGAATGCTCCCCACCCGATGATCACCGCGATTCCGCCGACGCCGAGAACGGCGCCGACCGCGAAGGCGGCATGTACGAGTTGGCGGAGCTCAAGCCCGCGCTGCAGCATGCGGTTTGTGACGGCGTAACCCAGCTGGCCGAGTAGCCGCGCGAGGATGGTTACGCTCAGGACGACAAGGACGAACGTCCCTCGGCCTGATGCGTGCAGGAAACGGCTCTGAATGACGACCAGAACCAGCGCGAGCGGCGTTGAGATGCCCTTGAAGACGAGGGTCTCGAGGAAGTTCTTGTGGATCTGATGCACCTCAGGGGCGCGAGCAAGATTCGGCGCCACAGGCGGGGCCGAATCGATCGCGGGAGAACGGGACACCGCATCCAGCGCGTGCACCGGAGTCTGTGTGCCCGAGGCCACGACCTCAGCCTAGGACAGCGGCGCCGTCGAACTGCTTGATCACGCCGTTCTTCTCAGCAGGGATTCACGAGATTCCCTCAGCCCTGGGCGCACCCAGGAGGGTCGCCGGTTCGAGTCCGGCTAGCTCCATAACGAAGAGCGGCACAATGCAAGGCGTGGGGTCGGTACTCGTCCGCGCCCGCGGTCTGACGAAGACTTTCGGGGAAGGGCACGCGCAAGCCCGCGTGCTCGACGGCGCTGGTCTCGAGGTTGCGCGGGGCGAGTTCATTGCCGTCGTCGGCAAGTCCGGCTCCGGAAAGTCGACGCTGCTGCATCTGCTCGGCGGCCTCGATCGCCCCGATTCCGGCGAGATCGAGCTCGACGGCGTCCGCATCGACCGCCTGGACGAACGCGGTCTGACGGCGATCCGGCGCCACAAGATCGGCTTCGTCTTCCAGGCATTCCATCTGCTACCGGAGCTGACCGGCGTCGAAAACGTGCTGTTGCCGGCGCGGCTCGCGCGCGACGGAGTAGAGGCAGCGCCGCGCGCAAAGGAGTTGCTCGAGCGGCTCGGCTTGGCGCGCATCGCTCGCCGGCTCCCGACGGAGCTCTCGGGCGGCGAGCAGCAGCGGCTCGCGATCGCCCGCGCGCTGATCAACGATCCCGCGCTTGTGCTGGCCGACGAGCCGACGGGTAATCTGGACGAGGAATCAGGCGCGGACGTTCTCAACCTGCTCCGCCGCCTGACGGATTCGGACCGCAGCGTCGTGCTCGTGACGCATGACCGCGCCGCGACCAGCATCGCTGATCGCGTGTTGCGCCTCGAGGGCGGTCGCCTCGTCGCGTGATCCCTGTCGTACGACACGGCCTCGCTCGCCTGCGGAACGACCGCGCGCGAACGGCGCTCCTCATCGTCGGAGTGACAGCCGCAGCGGCGATGGTCGGCGCCGCCGTGACGGTGGCTTACGCGCTCGCGACCGCCTTCGACCGTTCGGCAGCTGCGGCGGCGATGCCGGACGTCACCGCGCAGTTTGCGCAGCAGCCGCTCGCGCCGGTCGCAGCCCGCGTGCGCGCCCTCGTCAACGTTCGTGCGGCGGCCTATCGCATCGAGGCAAAGGGCGTCGACCTCACCGCGGGCCCACGTTTCGCGACGGCCGTCGTCGACGGGGTGCGCAACGACGGGCCGCGCGGCTACGCGCTCACGTCCGGTCGTGACATCCGTCACCGCGATGAGGTGGTCATCGAAGAGGGCCTTGCGCGGAGCTGGCACGTGCACCTCGCCGATCGCCTGACTCTCGGTGGCGACCCTCTGGGCGTCGTCGGCCTTGCGACGACGCCCGGAACCGTCGCGTATCCACTGAGTCGCTCGCCGCGGCTGTACGTCTCCTATGACACCGCCCGGCGATTGACCGGCGGGGCCGCCGGCGTCAACGAGGTGCTCCTCTGGCTGAACGATCCGTCGCAGGTCGACGTGACCCTGGCGCAGGCGCGTGCGGCGAGCTTCGGACTCAGGGACCTGCAGTTCGTCACGCGAAGCGGGTATCGACACTTGATCGGCCGCGCGGCCGGTCTCGTCATCTCGTTGCTGGTCGCGTTCTCCGCCATCGTCCTCCTCGCTGCCGGCGTCATGCTCGGCGCATCGGCCGCGGCTGAGATGCAACGCCGGCGAGAGGCGATCGGTGTCTTGCGCGCCTTCGGCGCAACTCCGTCTTCTATCGCCGTGGGATACGCGGTCGAGAGCGCTGCGGTTGCAGCGCCTGCAGCCTGCGTCGGCTTGGTCGCCGGCGCGGCGGTCGTCGCGTCGCCGCTCCGGCACCTGCTCGGGATCCTCAACGAGATCACTCCGCCGGCGCTCACGACGTTCGGCCTGCTCGCGGCTGCCTGGGCGGCGATCGTGCTCGTCGTCGCGGCCGCGACGTGGGTTCCGGCCTGGCGGGCAGGCCGCGAGCGCATCGTCGACACCTTGCGCGGCGGCGACGTCGTCGGCGCGCCGAAGCGCGTGCCGCTGCCCGCGCTGGCGGGTTTTGGCGCACGGCTCACGCTGGCGCGCCCGGCGCGAGCGGCAACGCTCGTGACGGTACTCGCCGCATCGACGGCCGTCGTGCTGCTGATGCTGGCGATCGCCGACGTGCTGCACGGACTGCAACGCAACGCGCAGACGCTGGGGACGCGGTATCAGTTGACGGTGGCGGCATCGGATATCTCGCTTGCAGAAGTCCGGGAGGTGCCCGGAGTCGCGGCGGCGACGCTTCGTTACGAATCCGACGCGGCGGATTCGTTCGACCTCGGCGAGTCCTTCAAGCTCGTCGGCTTCGCCGGAGACGTCACGAGCTACGAGTCGCCCCCGGTCGATTCCGGCCGCCGCGCGCGTGGTATCGGTGAGGCCGAGGTCGGCGCCGGACTGGCGGACGCGCTCGACCTCCACGCCGGGGGGACGCTTGCTGCGCAGCTTCCGTCCGGCCGCGAAGTCCGCTTCCGTGTCGTTGGCATCGTCGACGCGCTGCGCGACGAAGGGCTCGTCGCCTACGTTCGAGCGGAACGGCTGCGCGCGGCGATGCCCGCGGCAAGCACGGAGATCGCGATCAAGCTCGCCCAGGGTGCCAGTCTGAACGACGTTCGTAACGCACTGCTTGGGCGTGGCGTCCACGCCGACAAGACCGGCGGCATATCCGAAGACAGCGGCCTCGACACGAGCGGCCGCGCGTCGTTCCTGCGCGTGCTCGCCGCGCTGTTGCGAAGCGTCGCCGTTCTCGACGGGCTCGTGTGCGTCTATGCCCTCGCACAGATCCTCGCGCTCATCGCGCGCGAGCGGCGGCGCGCGGTCGCCGTCATCCGTGCGCTGGGCGCGAGCCGCGCCCAGGTGTTCGCCGTCTTCGCGGGCGCCGCAGTGCTCCTCGCTGCGCTCGCGTTGCCGATCGGCGTTGGCGTCGAGCGGGCAGTCCTCGGCCCGGCGGTTGCTCGCCTCGCCGTCTCGTACGTCACGCTCTCGCTGAAGGCAGGCAGCAGCGCAATCCTCGTCGTGGCGGGCGCCCTCGCCGTCGCGGCGGCGGTTGCCGCCGGATGGGCGACACGCACCGCCACGGCCGACGCGATCGTCGCACCGCTACGCGAAGACTGACTAACGGAACAGGTTCGCGTTCCGATCGGCAGGTGTGCCGGCGAAGCGCTTCGGCCGGCCGCCCTGGAAGTCGAGGTAGGCGAGCTGCCGGGAGACGTTCGCGAGGGGGGAGCTGTCGGTGTTCAACATCCACGTCTCCAGCACGACGTGACCAGGCGTCGTCGCGGCGACCCGGAACGCGCGCACCTGCTGCGGGTAATCGATCAGTGACGAGGTCGAGACGAGCCAGTAGCCGCCGGCACTGGTGTGGCGTGGCTCGATCGCATTGCGGTGTGTGTCCCCGTTGATCGCGGCCACGACATGCGGGTCGGCGTCGAGCAACGCGAGCGCGGCGTCACCGCCCAGTGCACTCGCGAGCGGGCCGTGTGAGAACACGACCACCCAGCGGGATCCGGCACGCGTCAACTCATGACGCAACCACTCGACCTGTGCCGGTCGGACGATCCCGCGCGTCCCGTCGTGCCGGTCGACGCTGTCGAGAACGATCGCGCGCACCGCGGGACCGAGGTCGAATGTGTAGTCGAGTAGAGGTCCGCCGGTGTCGGGGGCGTCGCCGGCCCGACGAAGGCGCGCAACCATCTCTGCCGCCGTCAGCTCCCGTCGCTGTCGATCCGCGGCAACGCGCACCGTCGGACCGGGAATGCCGTGCGAGAGCATCCGGTTGACGGCGCCGAGATCGTGGGTCCGCGCCAGCGCGAGCGCTTCGCGGTCGAAGCGGACGAGCTTGCGCGATCCTGTCGCGATGCGACGTGTGGCCTCACTCGGAGCGACGTTTCCTTGGACGAGCACGTCGTGATTGCCGAGGACGGGATACCAGGCGGCGCGCAGGCCCGGGGAGCGGAATGGACGCTCCGCGTCCGCGAGCAGCCCCGGATGCCGCGGCGGGTCGACGGCGGGGCGGTAGTAAAAGGGATCGGGATTCGACGCGGCCTGGACGCCGTCGTAACCCGGCGCGCCGCTGTCGGGCTCGACGCGTCCGCCGTTGAGCACGGCGAGCGCCTGCTCGAGTTCGTTCTGCTGCGCGTTGTCGATCAGGTCACCGGTCTCGACGACCGTGTCCGGTCGGAGCCCGTTGACCGCGACGACGGCTGCCCGCAGCACCTGGGTCGTCAGCGCTTCCTGCGGCCGGAACGCCGACGTGAACGGTGCGCCGAGCCGGTCGAGCCACTCCACGCGCGCCGGTGACTCCTCGTCCAGCACGTGCGCGTCGGCCAGCTGCGCAAACGTGGCGAGTGTCCGCGTCGCCGCGGCGCGCGGGGCCAGGTCGGTGCGGTTGACCGGCGGCTCGCCCGGGCCGGACTCGAGCACGCCCTTCGCGTGCGGATCGACGTAGGTCCGTTTCAGCGTCGAATCGACGCGGGGCGGAGCGGAGGCACACCCCACTGCGCCCGCCATGACGGCGACGGCGATCGCCACGCGGGTCGTCGCGGTGCCCCGTCGCCGCATCGCGCTAGCGGACGTGGAAAAACGCGGAGTAGATCTCGCGTGCGGCGGGCGCCGCCGCCTCGACACCGAAGCCGCCGTGCTCGATCAGGACGACGACGACCACGCGCGGCGCGCCGGCCGGCGCCCACGACGCGTACCACGAGTGGTCGCTTCCGAACGGCGTCTGAGCCGTCCCGGTCTTCCCCGCTACGGGAACCCGGAACGAGCCGAAGACCGAGGTGGACGTTCCGTCCGCGGCGTGCGTGGCGGCGTAGAGGCCGGCGTGAATGGCGTCGGCGTCGGTCAGGTGAAGGCGGCGACGCGGGCGAAACCGAAGGCGGCGGATGACCGTTCCGTGCGCGGACAAGACGGCGCGAGCAACGTGCGGCCGCACGACGGTGCCGCCGTTGGCGAGCGCGGAGTAGGCGACGGCGAGCTGCAGAGGGGTCACTGCGAGGTAGCCCTGGCCGATGGAGAGGTTGACTGAATAGCCCTCGTACCAGATGCGCTGCGCCGGCGCGCGAAAAGTCTTTCTCAGCCAGCCCGGCGTGGGGACGACGCCGCCGTACTCGCCCGGAAGGTCGAGCCCGGTCGGGTGGCCGAGGCCGAGCGCGTGGGCCCAGCGCTGCATGTCGAGCGCGCCGGTCGCCGCCTGCCGTGCGTAGAACATCGTCCCCAGCCGGTAGAACCAGGTGTCGCAAGAGATCGCCAGCGCCTGCTCGAGGTTGAGGCTGGCGTTGATTGCCGGCTCGACGTTGTGGAAGACGATGTTCCCGACGGTCAGGGAGCCGGTGCACGGCAAGCTCGACCACGGGGTGATCACTCCCGTCGCAAGCGCGGCCTCGGCGACGATCGGCTTGAAGGTCGAACCGGTCGGATAGAGGCCCTGCGTTGCGCGGTCCAGCAGCGGGCTGCCGGGTGCGCGGAACAGCGAGCTCAGATAGCTGCGATCGACCGCTGCGCGGCGCTGGTCGAAGCCGGGGTAGCTGGCGAGTGCGTAGATCTCGCCGTTCCACGGGTTCATCACGACTGCGGCACCCGCGTCGGCATCCGGATGACCGGCCCGGTGTGCTGCGGCAATCCCGTCCCGAATCGCGCGCATCGCCGCACGCTGCAGGCGCAGGTCGATCGACAACTGCAGACCGCGGGCGCGCGGCTTCTGCGGCACGGTTCGTAGGGGCCCGACGATCCGGCCGCGCGCGTCGACGTGGACGCGCGCGCTCGCGAGGCCGCCGTCGAGCGTGTTGTCGTACGTCGCTTCGACGCCCGACTGCCCGACGATCTGGCCAAGGCGCGCACCTTTGTATCTGTGTTCGCGCAGCTCACGTGAGTTCACCTCGCCGAGCAAGCCGAGGAACTCGCCGCCGAGCGTGCCTCTCGGATACCAGCGGTTTGGGAGGACGGTAACCGTGAAGCCGCGAAAGTCTCGCGCGGCCTCGTCGAGATAGAACGCGAGCGCACGTGAGGGTCGGGCGATCACGACCGCCGGCGCGAATGGTGACCGCCGTACGCTTCTGCGGATATTGGCGAGCAGGCGGCGGCTGGGCACGCGAGCAACCCATGCGAGATGGCGCACGCGTGCGCGACCCGTCGGCGACGGAGTCCAGCGGCCGTGCGGACCGAGGGTCCCGAGCGTCGCCGGATCGGCGCTGACGACGACGGCGCCGGAAGTACCCGCGAAGAGGCGGCCCGAGCGGTCGAGAATCGGGCCGCGCGCGGTCGCGAAGTGCACGGTCCGGAACGCCTGCGCCCGTGCGGTCTGCGCGAACTGACGGCCCTGGATCACCTCGAGTGACCAGAGACGGAGAAACAGAATCGCGAAGAGGGTCGCCGCAACGAGGCCGACCGCCCCGACGCGAACGTGGAAGGCCGGCCGGCGGAAGTAGTCGCGCTCCGCGACGGAGACAGGTTCCACGCTGGGGCGAGGCCGGACGACGACCGGGGCCATCCGCGACCCCCAGCCTCGCCGGCGCCGACGCACCGAGGCCCACTCCGCTGCCGCCCCGAAGCGCGCACGGCGCGGAGGCCGGACGGCGGCCTGACGGTGGCGATGACCCCGAAGCATCGACTGATCCTTGGTGCTGGCGTATGCAGCCTATCCCGGGCGCGCAAGTTTCCGCGCCTGCGCGGTCAAACGCGATCGAAATCCGGCCTGCTTCGCAGGCCATGATGATTTCGATCGGCCTCACGTTTCGATCCCAAGCCGTAGCGGCCGACGCCGGCCGAGCCGGCATCGGCGCAGGATGCAACAGATGCGACCCGCACTAGGCTGCAGCCATTGCCTGCAGAGCTTCCCGCGCGCTCGTTGCGCGAGGATCGCCGGTGCTCAAATCGAAGGAGAGTCGCAGGCGCGTTTCAGCGCACGTTCAGCGATTGTCGAAGCCCCAGCCGCTGGGTGTGTCGCTTTCGGCCGTAGGTCCCTCGTCCAGGGCAGGCGGGCCCTCGTCAGGGTCGAGCCGGGGCGCCGGTGCGTCGAGCGGCTTCGTGCTCCACGTAAGCCGAACGTTCATGCGGCTGCTTCGGAGCAGCCGCGCCGCGCCGGCGGCCTGCTGGAAAAAGAGCATCGCGATAAGAACGATGAGCACGCCGAAGAAGATGAGTCCGAGCACGGCAAGCGGCGTGAGCAGGCCGTTCACCGCAGCACCAGCAGCCCGACCGCGACGACGAGCACGAACACGACGACGAACGCGGTGACGCCCAAGCCGAGGTTGCTCGTAGCGGTCGCGGCGCGCAGGGGCGGCTTGGGTTTCCCGAGCTCGCGCGAGATCTTTGCGAGCCGGGCGAGGCGCTGTTCGAGCGGCGGATGGGTCAGTGCGCGCAGATTTGTCGGGAGGATGAAGAGTGCGCTCATCTGGGAAACCACGCGCAGATCACTCGAGGGGATGTCGGAGATCGAGCCGGCGATCTTCTGGAGCGCACTCATCAGCTGCTCCGGCGCGCCTGTGAGGAGCACCGCACCCCGGTCAGCCGTGTACTCACGGCAGCGCGAGATCGTGAGCATGATCCCGAGCCCCACAACGTAGAAGATGCAGGCGAGCACTATTAACGGGAAGCCAAAGACCCACACTTTCCAGGGTGCGGAGCGGATTGCCTCTCGGAGCGTCACTGCCGGGAAGCTCGCGAACGTCATCACTGCTCCGTCGCGGTTTGCGATGTGCGAGATCTCGTGCGCGAGCACCGCTTCGATCTCCTGTGTCTCCAGCTGCTCGACGAGCCCACGCGTGACCGCGATCGTCGAGCGCTCCGGGTTCCTCCCGGCGGCGAAGGCGTTGGGCATTTCGCTCTCGATCACCGCCGCGCGCGGCTTCGGGACGTCGGCCAGGCCCGCGAGCTTCTCCAGCACAGCATGCAGCTTCGGCGCCTCGGCGTCCTCGACGATTCTCGCGTGAGAGGCGCGGAGCGCCATCCCGTCGAGCGATCTGTATTGCAAGACGAACAGGAGGAGCACGACCGCGTCGAAGCCGAACGCGAACTTCGCCGGGAGGATTCCCTCATGGAAGAGCCAGAGCGGCGGGACAAAAGCGGCGAGGTAGAGACCACAGAGCAGCACGGTCGTCACGCCCATCCGGGCGGACAGCACGAAGTCTCGTCCACACGCCGTGCGCTTCATCGTCGCTGTCATCTTGACGTGCCCGCTGGTCGAATGGAACCCGCCGCGACTAGCAGCCGACTGGCCGGAGGCACTGAAGAGCCCGCGCCTCTTGCATCCTCAGGGCATCGCGGAGATCCGGGGTTGATCGCACCCGGAGGTCACCGGTTCGAGTCCGGCTAGCTCCATAGACGAAGACGAGACCGCCGGGATCAATGCCGCGCGACCGAGTCGACCGCCCGCGCGATCGCCTTCGGTGCGGCGAGCATCGACAGGTGCCCGGCCCCTGCGAGCAGCTGAAACGGGGCCCGCAACGCCGCAGCCGATCTACGTCCTGCGGAAACCGAGTCGACCGTGTCCTGCGCACCCCAGAGCACCAACGCCGG
>VAWR01000079.1 GCA_005885245.1 Actinomycetota bacterium
GGCCAGTCCGACGATGAGACCGCCGACCATCGCGCCGGGGATGCTGCCGATCCCACCGATGACCGCGGCCGTGAAGCCTTTCAGGCCCGCGATGAATCCCATGAAGTGGTAGATCTGCCCGAACACGAGGGCGAACATCACGCCCGCTGCACCGGCCAACGCCGAGCCGATGAAGAACGTCACGGAGATGACCCGGTCGACGTCGATTCCCATCATCGAAGCCGCCTCGCGGTCGAAGGACGTCGACCGCATCGCCTTCCCGAGCCGTGACCGCGCGACGAAGACGGTGAGCGCGATCATCAGGCAGATGGCGGCGACGACGGTCAAGAGTTGCGGGACCGAGAAGAAGAGCTGGCCGATGTTGTACGTCTTGACGCCGATCAGGTCGAACGTGTCGTAGTCCCTGAAGCTCGCGCCGAAGATGAGCAGGGCGCTGTTCTGCAGAAAGATCGACACGCCGAGCGCGCTGATCAGAGGCGCGATCCGCGGTGCATTGCGGAGGGGCCGGTACGCGAAGTGTTCGATTGCGACGCCGAGGACGCCGCAGCCGAGCATCGCGACGATGAACATGATGACGAGGACCGCGGCGCCGGTCAGGGTCGGGTTGACCGGACCGCCTAGCGCGTGGAGCGCATACCAGCCCAGGAAGGCTCCGATCATGTAGACGTCGCCGTGCGCGAAGTTCAAGAGCTTGAGAATCCCGTAGACCATCGAGTAGCCGAGCGCGATCAGGGCGTAGAGGCTGCCGAGCGTCAGCCCGCTGACCGTCAGGTCGAAGAACAGGCTCCAGTTCACGGACGGGAATGTCTCATAGACGAGTGCGGCCCGTCACTATGGACGGGCCGCACTCTTTCATGCTGGATCTGCTCTCCGGCCTAGCCGGGGATCGGAACGAAGACGGTTCCGTTCGACTTGTAGAGGCCGAACTTGTGCGCCGTCGACAGGTCCCCATTCCGGTTGAACCGCAGCGCGACCCCGATCAGTGACTTCGAGGCGGCAATCTTCGTCCCCTTGATCGCGCCACGGACCTCTGCACGCGAAGCGGTGCCGTTCTTGCAGGCCTTGTCGTACGCAGTCGCGACGACCTGCGTCGCGGCGTAGGTCGGTGCGCCGAAGAACTCGCCGTTCCCACCGTGTCCCTTCTTGAAGCCGGTAATGATCTTCGACTTCGGGTTGAGCGGGAAGTTCGTGTCGTACACGTGCGAGCCGACTGCTGCGAACGAATCGTCGAACAGGCCGTCCGCTCCCATCAGCTTGATGCTGCCTTTGCCCGCCGCCTTCATCTGATTGCCGAAGGCGATTCCCTTCGGCGTCAGCTGCCAAGGGATGTAGACGAGCTGCGTGTCGCGGGCGATCTTCGCGATCAGTGACGAGAAGTCCGACTGCTGCTGGCTGACGCCGTCTCGGCCGACGGTGACGCCTGCGGCCTTCAGCCGCTTCTCCACCTCGTCCGCCAGGCCGGTACTGTAGGTCTCCTGGTCGTCGATGATGTAGACGCGCTTGTACTTCAGCTTGTTGATGATGTAGTTCGCGGCCGTCGGACCCTGGATCGCATCCGGCGGAACGCTGCGGAACATGAAGCCGGTGCGTGTCCCGTCAGTCGTGAGCGACGTTCTCGTCGACGAACCGGATACCCAGGCGAGGCCGGCATCCTTGAGCGTCTTCGTCACGCCCACGACCTCATTGCTCCCTGCAGGCCCAACCACCCCGAGCACGTTCGGGCTCCCGGCGAGTGCCTGCGCTCCCTTCAGCGCTTCGGCGGTCCCGGTGGGTGCGCCCAGCATCGTGTCCTCGGTCTGCAGCTTGAACTTCGTCTTGTGTGTCTTGTTGTACGTCGAGACGTAGTACTGCGCCCAGTGCACCTGCTGGATCCCGATCGACGCGGCGGGGCCCGTCACTGGTGCCATGAAGCCAATCGTTCGAGTCTTGCCGCACTTGACCAGTGCGGCCTCGCTGCTCGCGGGCGCTGCCGGCGCGGCCGCCCGTTCAGGCGTCGCGTAAGCAGCGGCCACGATTGCGAGTGCGGCTCCAAGCGCCAGCAAGGCCGCAGTCGCAGTTGCCCTACTCCTCCTCATTCGATCTCCTCCTTGGTTTTCTTACCCGGTCCTTCTCCCACTTGTGACGATTCTCGAGCCTACTTGTTGTCGGGATAGGCTCGGTCCGCTGGGCTCCCGGACGGATGGAAGACCGCGAGGATCCGCATCGGGCCTGATCCAGAGTTCTCGATGCAATGCACCTCGTCCGGCGGCAGGTGGAAGCACGAGCCCGTGCGGAGCGGAGCCGTGGCGCCACCGACATGTGCGAATCCCTGCCCCGCCAGGACGTACCCGACCTCGTCGTACGAGTGGCTGTGGAAGGGCGCTTTGCTCGGCTGGACGATTCCCAGGAACTGGGTGACGTCCAGGCAGCCCGCGTCCTCGTTCACGAGGTAGTGGAACGTGCGCTCCGTCGAGGCCGGTAGCTCGGGCTGGTCGTCGAGGCGAACGGTCACCTTCCGTTTGCCGGCGGCCTCGGTTCGGTCCTCCGGCGCGAGCACGGAGACGACGAGGAGCTCTTCGGGGCCCGGATTCTGCACGGCGTACGTCTCGCCGGGCGCGATGAAGACGCCCGTATTCGGCCCCAGCGCGTGGGCCTCTCCATCCAGCTCGAGCTCGCCGTAGCCGGAGACCACGAACAGCACCTCCTGGCGACGTTCGACGCTTCGGTCGCGCGAGCGACCGGGCGTGAAGCGGATCAGACGCTGCTCGAGGTGCTCGCAGCCGTTCGACGAGTCGAAGGAGACGCGGGTGGTCGCCGTGTCGCCCTCGTCGCGAATTGGCTCGAGCTCATCCTCGTGCAGGACGTGATCTACGACCGCGGACATGTGTAGATGCTACGCGAGCAGGCTCAGTTCGACCGCCTCTGCCGTATCGCCGAGCGCCACGCGGCCGGGCTCGACGACTTCGCCGAACACCCCGAACGGGATGTGCTTCTTGCCGGCCTCGTTCTCGGTGAGCTCGCGATAGGCGGAGATCGCGCGGAGGGTGTCGAAATCCGGCACGCCCGTTTCGGGGTTCTGCGTCGTAATCGCGCAGCGGCCGACGTCGTTGCGCAGATAGACGAGCGCCTCGCCGATCCGGAGCCGGCGTTTGATCCAACCGTCCTCCTCGTGGGGCTCACAATCGTCCAGCTCGAAGAGCATGCGGAACCGCCGGCCGTCGACCGGCTCGGGCTGTCCCCCCTGCCGCGCGAGCTCGGCCAGCGATGCGGTCGAGACAAGCGAGACGTTGCCGCGCCTTCGATCGACGGCGAGCCCGGGAGCCGACTGCACCAGGCGAAGAGGGCGGCCGGCCCAGCTCGAGAGCGCGTCGGACCAGGGGCCCACGACGATGTTCCCGGTAACCGGGCGGCCGTAGAAGTCGGTCGTGATCTCCTCGCCGGGCGCAACCGTCCCGTCGGCAACCGTTCCGTCCGGGAAGCGGAGCGTCAGCCGCCCGCTCTCGGGGTCGTACTCCGGCGCGATCCGGACGAGCTCGCCGTTGCGGAGCTGGTTGTAGCGGCGGCCCTCCGCATCGACGATGTGGAAGCGCCGATTCGCAGCCACGCCGGTTTCCTCGAGCGTCACCGCGTCAGGGTGGACGAGCGCGAGCCCCTTGACGGGCGCGATCGAGATCCGGCTCACGAGGGGCACGCGGACACTGTATGCCGCGGCCGCGTCTCGAAGTCCGTACCGGTGCCAGGCACCGGTACGAAACCGTCACGCAAGTGTAAAAGGTCCCGCCCGGCACGGAAATCGACCGATCGAGTCCGGCATCGTGCAGAGATGCCACGACCTCCGAGGAACGCTTATCCCGGCGGCTTCTTCCACATTGGTACGCGCGGCAACAGTCGCAGCCGGGTCTTTCTCGACTCGGTCGACCGGCATGTGTTCATGATGATGTTCGACCGCAGTGAACGGAAGTACAACTGGCGGGTCTACGCCTGGTGCCTCATGGGAACGCACTATCACGCCGTTCTTCAGACCCCGGACGGAGGGCTTTCCCAGGGTATGAGCGAGTTGAACGGCAGCTTTGCACGCTGGTCGAACCTGAAACACGAGCGCGAAGATCACCTCTTCGGGAAGCGTTTCGGGAGCTTGGAGATCGTCACCGACGACCACCTTCGCGAGGCGTGTCGGTATGTCGTCCTCAACCCGGTTCGCGCGGGGCTCTGCGACGACCCGGCCGAGTGGCGCTGGAGCAGCTACCGAGCATCCGCCGGCTTCGAAGAAGCCCCTCCATATCTGGCGTTGGGCGAACTACTGTCACTCTTCAACGTCGACCTTGGCACAGCAGTCGCCCTGTACCGCGACTACATCGACGAGGGGCTGGCACCGTGAGGTCGTACCGGTGCCAGGCACCGGTACGACACCGTCACGCGTTACGCGCGGGTTTCGACCTCCACCTCGTGACCTTCGAGGTCGAAGACGTAGAAGTCGCGGCCCGTGACGTGGACTGCGACGTTGTACACGGGCACTTCGCCGATCGCGCCTTCGAAGCTTCCGCCGTGAGCGTGCCCGTGGAGGACAACGTCCGGGCGATATTCCGCGATCGGAGTGGCGAGGCGGTCGCAACCGAGATACGTCCAGATGCCCTCGGGCTCGCCGTGCAAGGTGTCCGAGGTCGGCGCGTAATGAAGAAGCACGATGCGGATGGGGCAATGCGCAACCTCCTGAAGCCCGCGCCGGATCGCCGCGACCTCCTCCGAGGTCTCCGCGTACACGCGCCGGAGGAGCGGCTCGCCGAAATCCGGCAACTGCGACCCGGTGAAACCACCGACGAACCCCTTCGCCCCGACGACGCCGACCTCTCGACCCTCCACCTCGAAGACGGTCGCCGCGCGGTCCAACATGTGCAGCCCCGCGTCGCGGAGGATGGCCGCCACCTCATCGCCGCGGCCCGAATGCAGGTCGTGGTTCCCGAGCACCGCGGCGACCGGAACCCGCAACCCGCCGGCCGCCTCCGCCAGCACCCGCGCCTGCTCGGGCTCGCCGTGCGTCGTCAGATCACCCGCCAGCAGGACGAGGTCGGCCTCGCGCTCGACCGCGGAAAAGGCCGCCGCGATCCGCTCACGCGTCGCCTCCGACGCGTGGACGTCGCCTGCAGCGGCAATCCTGGCCATGAGCCCATGTTCCACGTCCTACACGGATGGGAAACCGGCCCATCGTGAGCAACGAGCAAGAACAGGAGTTCGAGCGGCTTCTCGCCACGATGAAGAGAGCGGGCGGAGCCCTCAACGAGGCCGGCGTTCCCTTCGTTCTCGGCGGCGGCCTCGCCTGCTGGGCACGAGGCGCACCGAAGACCGAGCACGACGTCGACTTCCTCGTCAAGCCCGCAGACGCGAAGCGCGCCCAACAGGCGCTCGTCGCCGCTGGCATGCGGCCGGAGACGCCGCCGGAAGGCTGGCTGCTGAAGGCCTACGACGACGAGATCCTGGTGGATCTGATCTTCAACCCTCAAGACGGACCGATCGACGAAGCCACGTTCGAACGCGCCGAGGAACTCGAGGTCCACGCGATGAGGATGAAGGTCGCTGCGCTCGAAGACGTCCTCGTGCAAAAGCTCCTCGTCCTCGGCGAGCAGGAGCCCGACTACTCGAGCGTGCTCGAACTGGCGCGCTCGCTCCGCGAGCAGGTGAACTGGGACGACGTGCGCGAGCGCACGCGTGACTCACCGTTCGCGAAGGCGTACTTCACGCTGCTCGAGGACCTCGAGATCGTTCCCGCCTAGCGCGCCTCGGAGCCGAGCCGCACGCCGCAGGCGACGAGCACGACCCCGACGACCGCATCGACGGCCCGGCGGATCCGCGGACGACGAAGCAGATCTCCTGCCCTCGCAACGACGAGGGCATAGGCGCTGAGCCACAGCAGCGTCATCGCTGCGAACACGAGACCGAGGGCGAGCAGCGGAGCGAAGGAGTGCGCGAACTGCGGCAGAAGGCTGGGGAAGAACACCGCCATCTTTGGATTCCCGAGGTTGCTCACGAGACCCTGCCGGAACGCGACCGCCGGACGCGCAGATCGCGGGCCGCTACCGCTGATTCGGCTGGGCCGCCGACCGATCGCGGCCCGAAGGGCTTGCACACCCAACAGGACGAGGTAAGCGGCGCCGAACAACCTGAGCGCAACGAATGCCGGCTCGGAGGCAACCAGCAGCGCCGCGAGCCCGGCGCTCGTCGCGAGCGCCCACGCGCACTGACCGACGCAGACGCCGACCGCGGTGGAGAGACCGCTGAGCCGCCCGCCCAGGAGCGAGTTGCGGATCGTGAGGGCCGTGTCCTGTCCAGGCGTGACGATCACGAGCGCGGCGACACCGAAGAAGGCGGCGAGGTGCGTGACTAGAAGTAGAACTGGGACCACGCCGTCCACCAATCGTCGGCGCGGGACACAAGCGTGAGCTCGTCCAACTGTTCGACGCCACGACGGTTGTGGTACTCGACGACCCGATCCGGCGTCATGAACTCGACGCTGATCTCCGAGGGGCGACCCGGATCGTAGGGCTCGACCACGGAAAGGTCCTGCAGCGCACGCCTCGCACCGTTCTCGATCATCTCCCGCGCGCGCAGCGCCGGGATCTGCCGCGCGCTGAAGCGACCGAGACCCTTCTTGACCGCGACGGTCGTCAGGCCGTTGCCGAGGAGATCCCTGGCCTCCCGGCATACCGCCTCATCACCGGTCACGAGCAGCACGGGGCAGTCCCACTGTCCGCAGAGGGCTGCGTTGATCCCCGTCTCCCCCACCGAGGTGCCGTTGAACTCCAGGTTCCTCCAGGCTTGGCCCGAGACCGTATGGCTCATCACGCCGTCCGGCGTCCCCGCCTTCGCGTGCATCCCTACGAATAGGGCCGCATCGCATCCGGAAGAAAGCAATTCCGTGTACTCCGTCCAGTGATCCTGAACGACGTACTCGCAGCCGCGATCCAGCTTGTCCGGAATGAGCGAGTTGAAGTTCCACTCAGCACCGGCCCCGTGGCAGTCCATCACGACGATCTCGGTCGCTCCCGCCGTTCGCGCGCCTCGCACCGCCGCGTTGATCTCCTCCGTGTAGAGCTCGCGGCCCTCGTGGTACGCGCGTTTCTCCTTGACGCCGTCGGTCTGCTCCCACTTGACGATTCCGGCGACGCCCTCCATGTCGCTGACGATGAAGACCTTCACGACACGGTGACCGCAGTCGGAGCGCTCCATGGGAAGTTCACCCAGCGTTCGGTCCGCCGCCAGACGAAGTCGCAGCGCACGACGCTGTGCGGCTTTTCGTAGAGGACCGCTGTTCGCACTTCCGCGACCTGCTCCGCACAGAACTTGCTGGCGAGGGCCAGCGTGCGACCGGTGTCGGCGACGTCATCCACGACGAGCAGGCGCTCCGCGCGGAGGAGCGCCAGGTCCGGAACGGGTGGGAGCAGGAGCGGCTCCGCCAGTCGCTCGTCGATCCCGGTGTAGAACTCGACGTTCAACGTCGCCATGTTCTTCACACCGAGCGCGTATGCGAGTGCGCCGGCGAGCGGCAATCCTCCTCGGGCGAGCGCGAGCACGGCGTCCGGGCGAAAGGCACCGGCCTGAACCTGGCTCGCGAGCTCGTCGACCGCCGTACCGAGGTCCGCCCAGGTCATCTCTTCGCGCAACGCTGCCGACGACGAGCTCACAGCAGGGAGAATCCCATACATGGAGACGGGACTGGCGGGAAAGCGTGTGCTCGTGACCGGAGCCTCGGGTGGCATCGGCTCCGCCTGCGCGCGCGCCTTCGCAGCCGAGGGCGCAACGGTCGTCGTCCACTACCACCAGGGCCGGGACCGTGCGGAGGCACTTGCGGCCGAGCTCGGAGGTGCGCCCGTCGTCGGCGCGGACCTGACCGACGAGGACGACGTCGAGCAGCTGTTCGACCAGGCTGGTCGACTCGACGTCTGCGCCGCGGTCGCCGGCGCGTGGCCGTCCGGGGATGTGCCGGTGTGGGAACTCTCGCTGGAGCGCTGGCTTGCGACGTTGGCTGCGAATCTGACCGCCAGCTTCCTCACCGCCCGCGGGTTCCTCCGCCAACTCGACAGCGACGGAGCCCTGATCCTGGTCGGGTCGACCGCGGGGATCTTCGGCGAAGCGGGCCATGCGGACTATGCGGCCGCGAAGTCGGCGATCCTCGGCGGCCTGCTCCTCAGCCTGAAGAACGAGGTCGTCCGCAAGAAACTGTTGGCCCGGGTGAACGCGGTTGCGCCCGGCTGGACCGAGTCGCCGATGACACGCGGTCACGTCTCGGAGGAGCACGTGCGCCGCCTCTCCCGCACCATGGCTCTGCGCAAGGTCGCTCAGCCCGACGACGTCGCCGCCCAGGTGGTCGTGCTGGCGTCGCCGGTCCTGTCCGGTCACGTCACCGGCCAGGTCGTGACCGTGGCCGGCGGCATGGAAGGCCGCGTCCTCCACGAGTGAGCCGAGGCGCCGTTCGACCGCGCGACCGTCTCACGCCCATCATGAGTGGCGTGCCGTCTCGCACCCCGACCACAAACTAGGTGGCGGCGGAGTCCTCGTCCGCCGCCGCCATCGCTCCGCAGGCCGCAGGAGTGATTGCCGTCAGTCCCTGGCCCTGGAGTCTGAACGGGAATCGGCAGGTTCTCGCGCCGACTTGAATCCCGAAAACGCAAGAGGGGCCGCCGCCTGGCCCCTCCTGGGTCTCCTTGAAGGAGACTTTCCGAGGTTGCCCCCGCCGCATCGGGGCCCGCTCGGTATGCCTTCTGACTATCGCTCCGGGGGGCCGCTTCATCCATCACCCGTTCTCGGTTGACTGCGTTACTTCACGCAAGATCGCGCCCCTATACTCCGTCTCGGAAGCGGGCAACGTCCCGTTCCGCATCGAGAGAGGCTGAGGGAACCGGCCCTGTGAAGCCTCGGCAACCTGCCTTCGCGGCAAGGTGCCAAACCCGGCCGGGCAGCGGCCCGGATGGATGTGTCGAGCGAGTTCGGAAGGAGACGTAGTGCCCGCCCAAGCGCAGACCCGGAACCGTTTTCAGGAGCGGCTCGAAACCGGGCCCGCGATCGTGGGCGACGGCGGGATGGGCGCCCTGCTGTCCGCCGCAGTGCCCCGCTTGCGAAGTCCCGAGGAGGCGAACCTCCGCGCTCCAGATGCCGTCGTGTCGCTGCACGTGAGCTTCATCAACGCGGGCGCCGACCTGATCGAGACGAACACCTTCGGCGCCAACCGCCGCAAGCTCTCCCACCACTTCCTCGAGGACGACCTCGAGCAGATCAACTCGGCGGGCGTCAAGCTCGCGCGCGACGCACGGGAGGTCACCGGGCGCGACGTCTTCATCGGCGGCTCGATCGGGCCGCTCGGCGAACCGGCCACCTCGCGGGTCCGCCGTGAGCTCTTCGCGGAGCAGGCTGCAGTTCTGGACGGGCGCGGCGTCGACGTGTTCATGGTCGAGACGTTCTACGACCTCGAGGAGGTCGTCGACGCGATCGAGGCCGTCCGCAGCGTCTCGAGTCTCCCGATCGTCGCGCTGCTGACGTTCGACGAGAGCGCCGAGACGCTCGCCGGAGTCACCGCGGCTGAAGCGGCAGCGCGCTTGACCGACCTCGACGTCGCCGCGATCGGCGCGAACCACGGGGCCGGGCTGCTCGCAGCGCTCGCAGCGCTCGAGCAGATGGGGAAGGACGGCAAGCCGCTCGCGGCGCTGCCGAACGTCGGCCTGGCAAGCCTGACGGGCGGGCGCGTCATCTACCCGCATGCGACACCGGAATACTTCGCCGAGTTCGCCGCACATGCGCGCGACCTCGGTGCGAAGGTGATCGGCGGCTGCTGCGGGACGACGCCGGCCGAGATCTCCGCGATCCGCGCGGCGGTGGAGGACGAACGCAAGCCGCGTGCGCCACTCGTCTTCGACGCACCCGAGCTCGTCGTCGCACTCGGCGAGGAACAGCGCGAGACCGGGCTCTCCCGGGCGCTCGCCTCAGGCGAGTGGGTCGTCTCCGTGCAGCTCGATCCACCCCTCGGCGGCAACAGCGCCGGCCTCGTCGAGGTCGCGACCGCGCTGAAGGAGTCGGGCCACGTCGGCTGGGTTGACGTGAACGACAACGCCACGGCGCGTGCGGGCATGAGCTCGCTGATGGTCTCCGCCACGATCGAACGTCTCGCACAGATCGAGTCGATCCCGCACCTGACGACACGGGACTGGTCCGTGATGGGCCTCGAGTCGATGCTCCTCGGAGCACACGCCGAAGGAGTGCGCAACGTCCTCGCGATCACCGGAGACCCGCCGGAGGTCGGCGACTATCCGGGCGCTCGAGGCGTCTACGAGATCGACGCGATCGGACTGACGCAGCTGATGACGAACCTCAACCGTGGGGAAGATTTCAACGGCCGCCCGATCGACGCGCCGACGTCGTTCTTCCCCGGGGTGGCCGTCAATCCGACGCCGGATGACCTGGACGTCGAGCTCGAACGTTTTCAGCAGAAGCTCGAGGCCGGCGCAAGGTTCGCGATGACGCAGATCGTCTTCGACCCCGAGTACCTGGATCGGTTCGTGGACCGGCTTGGCGGCGCATGGCCGATCCCCGTGCTCGTCGGCGTCTTTCCGTTGACGAGCCACCGCCTCGCGCTACGGCTGCACAACGAGGTCCCGGGCATCGTCGTCCCGCAGTCGCTGCAGGATGCGCTCGAGCGTGCGGGTTCCGACGCGGCCGAGATCGGTTTCGCGCATGCAAAAGACGTGATCGCCGCCTCGCGCGACCGCGCGGCCGGCGTGTACCTCGTCGCGCCGTTCCGGCGACCTCTGCGCGTGCTCGAGCTCCTCTAGGGCACTAAGGAGCGCACTTGCCAGTTGGAACCGGTGCGCCGCCTCCATCCAGATCGGCGCGCACCACGTCCGCAGGAACGCCGTAACCACCGACCGCGCCGAGCCGCGCTGCGAAGACGGTCAACTCCACCGCACCCTCGGCGTCCACCGCCGGCGCCCCCGAATCACCGTGTCGAACGCGCCCGCCCAGCGAGGTGATCGTGCGCTTCACAGGACCAGAGCCGTAGGCATCCTCGGCCAGAACGACAGACGTGCGGCCGATTCGCGCCGGCGTCACGGTGAACGGCCCGTTCTCCGGAAAGCCGAGCACGGCGACAGGAGTGCCTGCCTTCCCCCCGGCCAGAGGAAGCGCACGCAGTCCGAGGTCGCGGACGCGGAGGACGGCAATGTCGTTGCGGCGATCGAAGGCGATTACGTCCGCGGGCAAGCGACCGCCGGACTGCAGCTCCACGACCGTGTCGTGCTGTCCCGCCACGACGTGCGCAGCGGTCACGACGAGGTTGGGCCGGGCGACCCAGCCCGTTCCCTCCACACCGACGCCGCAGGCGGTGCCGAGGACCCGGATGACACTGGGCGCCGCGCGGCGAACCCCGGGCTCGTGCACGAGCCCGGGATCCGGGGGCGCGACGGGGGCCGCTGGGCCCGCGATCGTGGGGAACGGATCGATGCGCGCGAGCGCGTTCAGCAGGTCGGTCGGCGGGATGACCTTGTTGAGCCGCTGCAGCAGGGCCGAGCCCTGCGCGTCGCGCCGCAGGTCGGTCTGGCCGGGCAGGAGGAGCGCCACCGCGCCGACCACCCAGACGAGCGTGAGCCCGGCCAGCGCGCCGAGAACGAGGCCGCCGGACGAGTCGAGCGTGCT
>VAWR01000204.1 GCA_005885245.1 Actinomycetota bacterium
AAACGCAAAGGGCGGCTTGGAGAGGGCCGCCCTTTGCAGGTCAACCACACGAAAGGGGCCTCTGAAAGCGGCGAGCTTCCAACGGATCCAATGACTGCGGCGTCTATGAAGATCCGTCAATCCCCTGTTGTCCCGAGGCATCGGGCGACTGGACGGTTCGGCCTACGCCCAAAAAGGGGGAAGTTGAAATGGCTAAAGGACTCATCGTCAGCGTTGCGTTTCGAGCACGTGTGCCCTACTGTCAACAGCACGGATGAAGCTGCGGCTCATCATTTTCGTCGCTCTCGTCCTGGTTCTGGCCGTTCCGACGACAGCCGCGGCCCGTGTCCGGGTCGTCAGGGTGACGTCGCCGATCGGCGCTGGCTCGTATGCGCATCTGACCGCGTCGGTGTCCCCATCGCGAACGTGCTCGATCAGCGTCTCCTACAAGAGCGGGAGATCGCACGCGGCTGGTCTGTACCCGAAGACGGCTGGTGCGCACCGCACGCTCCGGGGTTGGCCGCCCCCTCGCTTTCAGACCCCGGGGGCGCACCAGCCGTTAGCTTCAATACACGCTTTGAAGAGCGGCTAAACGGGGGGCCGGCGCGGGGGACGCACATCTCGGCGCGCCTACACTCGAAGCGGTGCCCGAGGAAGAGCGACCCGATATCCGCCCACGGCTCCGCGAGCTTCTCGCCTGGTACGAGGAGGTGTTGGGAAGGATTGATTCGGGTGCGACTATACGCTGGGCGACGGGTCGTATGCCGAGATGGAGGAGTTGGCGGCAAACTAGTAGCTCCGCGGCGTCTTCGTGAAGACCGGGATGATCCCCGTGTCTTCACTCGGCGTCGCCGTGCTGCTCGACAGCCCAGGTCGCGATTTGCTGGTCGATCCCGTGCTCGCGATTCCGGCGCTACGCTCTGATCCCGGGCCCCCGTAGCTCAGTGGATGGAGCAGCGGTTTCCATAACCGCGCGGCGCCAGTGCCCGCAGTCGGCTGACGCGCCGACAGAACCCCTGACGGACTTTCGATGAAACCTCGTAACGAGCTTGGTTGTCGCGCGCACGTATACCACGATCGCTCTGAGTAGCTCGAAAGGGCGCTGAATCCCTACGCATAGCCGAGGTTGGCGGCCGTGCGCTTGAGCTGTTAGGGGCCGGCTGCGACGCATTCCAGATCGACGAAACGAGCTTCAGACCGCGTGTTGTCTTTCGGTGCTGTGCCGGAGCCGTAGATCGTCCGGGACGAGCCAGGTCGTGGCGAAAGCCCCGAAGCGCAGCAAAAGGGATAGTCCACTCGGGGTTCTGTGAGGCTGGCGACAGGGTTCGCCGAGGACATAATCCCCAACCCTTTATCGCGTCGGCGTTAGCGCTCCGGGGCGGCGTCAGTGTCTTCGTCGGCGCGCGCGGCGTCCTGAAGGCCTAGGCGTAGTCTCGATCAGTGGCGCAACGCTTGTCGCCGTGCCTCTCGTCTCCCGCGAAGGATCCCGCTCACCGTTTCGCGCGAGCTGATCGCCGATCCACGCGTCTGCCGCCGACGGGTCGACGCCGCGCGAAGCGCCGATCTCGTCCGCGAGCAGCTTGCGTGCCTTCAGGTAAAGGTGCCGCTCGGTCAGAGACAGCCTGCTCGGCTCTTTCCGCGCACTCGCGCGCTCGTCACGGCGGCTGGCGTCGCGAATCACCTCCGCCAGGCCGGCCGCCTCACCGCCGGTCAGCTTGCCTCTCGTGGTCTTCAGGCGCCGCTGCCAGTTCTCTTGGCTGACCGTGTCAGCTCCGCCCAGAGTCCGGCCGATGCTCGCGATTTCAGCCTCTGTCGATACCGGCCGCACGCATTCGACAGCCCGCTTGATCGGCAAGGTCACCGAGAGACCGCCCTCCGCGAACTCGAGCACGACGGTCTCCTGCTGCCGATTCGCAACACAACCGACGCCATGACTTGCATAGACGACGAGATCGTCCACCGCCAGCCTCAGCTCTCCGAGAGTGTCCACTGCTCCTCCTTCGACATAACCAGACCGAGAGAAGAAACCTCACGCACTCCGCGCGCGGTCTGCTCACGAGAGAAGCGCACATCAGGAGGCGCCTCCGGCCACTCACAGCATAGCCGCGATTAGAGAGGACGCACGAAAGCCCGAAACTTGCGCGCTTCGGAGTCAGTTGCGCGCCGGTTTTGTGGTTACTGCACGTCCTCCGGGTCGGGCTCGTCGCCGAGGACTTGCTCAACGGGGCGACCTGGGGGGACGCCCTCGTCGTCCTGGCGGACACCCGGAATCGGCTCGGGCGCCGGCGCGCCTTCCGGCATCTTTTCCGGCTCGGGCGCCGTCTCGGGCTCGAGCTCCTGCGCGGGCCGACGACGGAAAAGACGGCGGAGCCAGTGCATCGCGGCGAAAGTCTACCCAGGACAGCCGCCGGAAACTTGCGCGCGCTTGCCAACCAGAGAGAGGGAGGGTCGGCCCGCGACCCTGAACGGCCCGCCAAG
>VAWR01000139.1 GCA_005885245.1 Actinomycetota bacterium
TTCAGCAGGCCCGTGTCTGGGTTCGGGCTGTAGACGAAGAGCCAGATGATCCCGACGGCGGTCGCGGAGATCGCCATCGGCACGAAGATCGCGGTCTTGACCGCGCGCTCGTAGCGAACCCGGACAGCGAGGACCGCAAGCCCCAGCCCGATGATTAGCGAGAAGCTGAGGTAGAAGATCACCCAGTGGACGTTGTTGATCAAGGCGCCGCCGTCGCTCTTGTAGACGAGCTCCTTGACGATGTTGAACCCGTGGAACTTGCTCGTGTCGAGGAAGTCGGGGTCGTTCGTCAGCAGATCCTTGAAGTTCTTCAGACCGAGGTAATGGAAGAGGTGGAAGTTGAAGTCCCCCTGGTAGAACGCGAGGCGGATCGTGTAGTACGCCGGATAGATGACGAAGAGCCCGAGCACGATCAGCGCCGGCGACGCGAACAGCATCCCCTGAAATCGGCCGAACCTCGACAATCCGCCCGTGGGTGGTGCTTCGCTCGGCGGCGGAGTGGCGCCCGGGATAGGAAGCGGTTGCGTGCTCATTCGTCCGCGGTGAAACAGCAGTGGCGGCGCCCGTGACCGGAGGCCGCCACTGCACTCGGGCCTAGAACTGGCCCTGGATCTTGCCCTGGAAGGTGGAAAGGATGCTCTTGATGTTGCTCGGGTGCTGGATCACGTCCTGGAGCGCAAAGCCCCACGTGTCCCCGAACGCGCCCGGCAGCAGATCGGAGCCGTCGAACAGGAAGGTCTTCGCCGTTGCCAGCTGAGTGACCTCGGCCCGGACCAGGCTGCTCGGGTAGACGCTCGCCGGCACCTTCTTATTCGGCGAGGTGACCGCTCCCGTGGACACCCAGATCCTTCCGGCAGGACCGGTCGAGATGTACTTCAGGAACTGCCGGACCTCGGGCGTGTCCTTGAACGCCGCTGCGAAGTCGGCCGCGCCGACGACCGGATGGTCGAGCGACGCCTTGATTGTCGGCCACGGGAAGTCTCCGATCGTCTTCCCCGGCTTCAGGTTCTTGTTCACCTGCTGAAGCGCGATACCACCGACGAAACCGCCCTCGAAATAGAGCTGCGCCTTCGCACTCGTGCCGAAGACGTCGCCGATTCCGCCGACGAAGCTCTGACCCAGGACGCCCTGCACGCCGTTCAAGACGTACTTGTTGTTGATGATCTGCGTCATGATCTTCGCCGCGTTCGCGACGGATGGATCGGTGAACTTCAGCTTCCCGGTGAAGAGCGCCTGGTACTTCGCGGGCCCCGCGGTCCGGGCATAGATGTTCTCGAACCAGTCGGTGAGGGTCCACTGGCTCTGGCTCGGGCCGGCGCCGACCGCCCAGGGCACGAGACCCTTCGCCTTGTACTTCTTGGTGAGCGCGAGCAGCTGCGCCCACGTCTTCGGGACCTTGAAGTGGTACTTCTTGAACGAGTCGGGCTTGTACCAGATGACGCTCTTCGAGTTCGCCTTGGCCGGGACGCCGTAGAGCTTCCCGCCGGAACTGCCCAGCTTCAACCAGCCCGCCGAGTAGTTGCCTTTCATGTAGGCGTTGCTGAGACCCAGACTCGAGAGCGTCTTCAGCGCCCCCTGCTTCGCGAGCGTCGTGATGTAACCGGGCCGCGGCAGAATCCCGATCTCCGGCGGATTCCCCGCCGCGAGCCGGGTGCGGATCTCCGGAATGAAATCACGGGCCGAGGTGTAGTCGACCTTGATGCCCGTCTTCGCCGTGAAGGCAGCAGTCACCTTCAGAAATGCGTCCTTCTCGCTTCCGCCCCAGAGCGACAGCACCTCGATCGAACCGGCGCTGCGCTTCGTTGGCTTCGCACTGATCGCCGTCGCCGTCAAACCGGCGCCGAGAACGGCGAGCGCGACAGCCAACGTGATGAACCGCTTACGTCGCTTCAACTCCATCCTCCTCCTTGTGGCGGCCGGGAGGCACCGCCGTTGCTAGACCCCATGTTCCTTGCTCCGCCCCTGTCTGACGCGATGCTATCTCCAGCGCCAGGGCCCACGTTCAACCTGACGCGGTGAGATTCAACTCGGTCTCGGGATCGAAGACGTGAAGCTTCTCGACCGGGATCATGAAATCGACCTGTTCGCCGGCTTGCACCTTCTTCTCAGAAGGGACGAGTGCGACGATCTCGTGCCCCTCGGCCTGGGCGTGGATGAGCTCCTCGTGGCCCAGGTACTCGACGACGTCGATCTGGGCGGGAATCTGGACGGCGTTCGAGCCGGTTTGCCCGTCGAGCTGGAGGTCCTCCGGGCGAAATCCGATCAAGAGGTCCCGGCCGTGGTTCTGCGCTGCGGCCTTGGCTGCGCGACCCGTGAGCTCCAATTTCGTGCCACCCAGCTTGAGCGCGTCGCCCTCGGCCTTCGCGGTCGCGAAGTTCATCGCGGGCGAGCCGATGAACGCGGCGACGAACACGTTCACCGGGTTGTCGTACAGCTCTGGCGGGCTTCCGATCTGCTGCAGGACGCCGAGATTCATGACCGCGATCCGGTCGCCCATCGTCATCGCCTCGACCTGATCGTGCGTCACGTAGATCGTCGTCGTCTCGAGACGACGCTGCAGACGCAGGATCTCGGCGCGCGTTTGCACGCGTAGCTTTGCGTCCAGGTTTGAGAGCGGCTCGTCCATCAGGAATGCCGCGGGTTCGCGCACGATCGCGCGGCCGAGCGCGACGCGCTGGCGCTGCCCGCCTGAGAGCGCGCGTGGCTTGCGGTCGAGCAGGTTCTCGAGGTTGAGGATCTTGGCGGCCTCCTCGACTCGCCGCTTGATCTCTTTCTTCGGTGTCTTCAAGAGCTTGAGGCCGAACGCGAGGTTGTCGTAGACGGTCATGTGCGGATAGAGCGCATAGGACTGGAACACCATTGCGATGTTCCGGTCCTTGGACGGCACGCGGTTCACGATCCGCGCGTCAATCTTGATCTGACCCGCGGTGATCTCCTCGAGCCCGGCGAGACAACGCAGGGCGGTGGTCTTGCCGCAGCCCGAGGGTCCGACGAGCACGAGGAACTCGCCGTCCTTGATCAGCAGGTCCAGGTCGTTGACGGCGATCGTGCCGTCCGCGTATGCCTTGGTGATGTGGTCGAAGGTGACGGTCGCCATGCGCGGCTGATGCTAACTCGCGAGCGCCTCTGCGCATAGCCGCTGGAAATGGGCGACGAGTTGCTCGCTCTCCGAGAGCAGCCGCCCCTCGCCGAGCACGCCGGAGCGCATTCCGCGCTGCACGCCCTCGACGAGTGCCCGGTCCTCCAGGCCGACCTGGTTGTCGAAGGCGACGAGCTCGTCGATCCAGGCCTGGTCGACGTCCGGCGCGAAGAAGTAGTCCAGAAAGCGCCCGGTTCGCTCGGGCCCGAGCGGGAGCATCGGTCCGCAGGAGAGATTCGGGTGACCGGGGAAGACGTTCAGGCTGAAGTTCGGCCAGAGGAAATGAAACTGGCTTCGCGTCACCTCCCCGTCGGCGAGGAACGTGGCGCCGTTCGGGCGAAGAGGGCCGACCTGGCTCGAGACGAGCCCGTGCGCTTCGAGCCGGTATGCGTCGGGTGACACGTCGACCGCTGCGCTGAACCCGGGATGGGCGACGGCGCAGTGGTAGCACTCGAGGAAGTTCTCGCACGAGACCTTCCAGTTCACGTCGAGCTCGAACTCCGTGCGGAAGCGGAACTCCAAAGCGTCGACGTCCAGGATCTCCGCGAGCCGTGCCGGAACGTCTCCGAGTGCGTCGGCGAGCGGGTCGGCGTTCGGATCCGGATTGACGAAGACGAACGGTCCCCAGGTGTCCACGCCGATCTGGAGGAGCCCGAGCTCGTCGGCCTCGAAGCCCGGCTCCCGGTCCGAGCGCGGCGCTGCGCGCAACCGCCCGTCGAGTCCGTAGGTCCACGCGTGGTAAGGGCATTGCAGCGTCTCCCGTGTGCCAGATCCGTTCGCCACGACGTGCCCGCGATGGCGGCAGACGTTGAGGAAGGCGCGGAGCTCTCCGTCCCGCGCGCGTGTGACCACTACGGGAATCTGGCCGGCCGTCGCCGCGAGGAATCCCCCTGCCGGAAGCTGTCCGGCGTGGCCCACGTATTGCCAGGCGCGGGCGAAGATTCGCTCCCCCTCCAGCCGGAGGACCTCGGGATCGGCGTACCACCGCCAGGGCAAAGTCCGCTCCACGGGCGGAACTGTAGTGTCCTGGCCATGGCGCGAGCACACGTTTCCCTAACAATGCCGCGCGGGGCGCCGTCTAATGAACGCGCCCGCACAGCGCCTACAATCCGGGGGATCCGGGGAGGAAAATGGAGACAACAAAGGTGGCTCGCATAGAGGAGTCCGATCGTTTCTCACGGGCCGCGGGCCTGGCGGAACGGTTCCTCGACAACATCGAGTCGGTCGTCTACGGCAAGCGCGAGAAGGTCAAGCTCGTCGTTGCGGCCCTGATCTCGGGGGGCCACGTCCTGTTCGAGGATGTTCCCGGGACTGCCAAGACCGTACTCGCCCGCGCGATCGCGCAGTCGATCGAGGGCGCGACGCCCTCCCGCGTTCAGTGCACGCCGGACCTGCAGCCGACCGACGTCACGGGTCTGTCCGTCTTCAACCAGAAGGAACGCGACTTCGAGTTCAGGCCCGGGCCGATCTTCGCCAACGTCGTGCTCGTGGACGAGATCAACCGGGCGATGCCGAAAACCCAGTCCGCGCTGCTCGAGGCGATGGCCGAGCAGCAGGTGACGGTCGACGGCGAGACGCGCGTCCTGCCCGACCCCTTCTTCCTCCTCGCAACGGACAACCCGATCGAGTACGAAGGAACGTTCCCGCTTCCGGAGGCGCAGCTCGACCGCTTCCTGCTCAGGACGGCGCTCGGCTATCCGGACGCCGACGACGAGCGGCGCATCCTCGACGAGCAGCGTCACGGCCACCCGCTGCGGCTGCTCGAGCCCGTGATCAGCGTCGAGGAGGTCCAGGAGCTGAAGAAAGCCTCACAGGCGGTCTACGTCGACGACCTGATCAAGCGCTGGATCGTCGAGCTCGTGCGCGCGACGAGGGAGCACGATGCCGTCGCGATCGGTTCGTCGGTGCGCGGCAGCCTCGCACTCGAGCGCGCCGCCCGCGGCTGGGCTCTCCTCAGCGACCGAAGCTACGTCGTTCCCGACGACATCGACCAGCTTTTCGTGCCGGTGTTGATGCACCGCGTCGTCTTCCGTCCGGCGTTCCTTGCCGAGGCCAGGCGCAGCAGCTGGCAGCTCGCGGCGGAGCAGTTCCGCGACGCCTGCCTGGAGCGTGCCCCGCGGCCGGTGGCGGACCCCGACGCGGGAGTCTTCGCACTGGGCGCTCGGCGGAGGTAAGCGGTTGTCGGCGGCGGGCCTCACCTTTCCGCTGGAGCCGCGCCGCCGGCTGATCGGACTCTCGTTCGGGGGCATGCGCAGCGTTCGGCGCGGGACCGGATCCGACGTCGCAGGCTCGCGTCCATACCACCCGGGCGACGACATGGATGCGATCGACTGGAACGCTTCGGCGCGTCTCTCCGCGGCACGCGACGCCGACGAGTTCGTCGTCCGGGAGAAGTTCACCGACGAGGCTCCCCGTGCAATCTCAGTGTGCGACAGACGGCCGGAGATGTCGCTCTTTCCTCCCTGGCTGCCGTGGCTCACGAAACCGGAAGCCGTGCGCACCGCCACGTTGATGATCGCCGATTCCACGGTCGCGGTCCGGGGGCTGAGCGGCTACGTCGACCTCGCCGACGGTGAGATCTTCTGGCGGCCGCCGCGGAGCCAGCACGAAGAGTGGCGGCTCGAAGAACAGCGGCCCTTCCGGGCTCCTGAGGACAATGTCGCCCGCGGCTTCCAGCACCTCTTCTCGTTGCGGCCGCCGCTGCCGACGGGAAGCTTCATCTTCGTCGTCTCCGACTTCGTCGTCATGCCGCCCGAGGACATCTGGTTGCAGGCGCTCGAACGCCGCTGGGATCTCGTGCCGGTGGTCGTCCAGGATCCAGTCTGGGAGCAGAGCTTTCCCGACATCGCCGGCACTTCGGTGCCGGTCCTCGATCCGCACACCGGCAACACGTCCTACCTGCGGCTGAGTCGGCGCGAGGTGGTCGAGCGCCGCGAGCAGAACGAGGCTCGCTGGCGGCACGTGCTCGACACGTTCGACTTCCTCGACATCGAGCCGGTCATCCTCTCGTCGGCCCGGCCGGATCACATCCTCGACGCGTTCATCTGGTGGTCCGAGAAACGCCTCCATTGGCGGGTAACGCTGTGAGCGTCCAGCTGAGACGGTGGCTGCCGCAGGTGGCGGCGGGCGCGCTGATCGTGGCGCTGATCGCGGTCGTGGTCGTGATCGCCCTCACGGGCAGCAACCAACCGTCCGGGGCAGGGTCGCTGCCGCCCGGGGAGGCAGTGGCCGCGACCTGGTCCCTGTCCCCGACCTCCCACCTGTTCGGAGACACCGTGCACCTGCGCGTCGAGGCCACGGTCGACCGGCGGCGGCTCGATCCAAAGTTCTTGCAGCTCGACGCGCCCCTCAAGCCGTACGAGCGGGTCGGACCGCGTCGCAGGACGGAGCGGGACGTCGGCCGCTACGCGGAGCTCGTGTACAGCATCGATCTTCGCTGCATCCAGTCGAACTGTGTCTCGAGCGGAATCGGCGGCTCGCTGCGGACCATCAAGCTGGACCCCGCGCGGCTCGTCTACCGCGGCCCGGCTCCTCGCGGCGGCTTCCAGCCGATCACGCACACGTGGCCCGGGCTCGTCTCCTACTCGCGGCTCGACCCGAACGACCTCGCCGCACGGGCGCGCGGCGTGACGCCGTTCGGCGCGAACCCGAACAGGGCCAGCAAGCAGCCGCTGCCGCCGTGGCGCATCGCATCCGACCTCAGCCCGGTCTCCTATTCCGTGGGCCCGAACAAGGCGTTCTGGTTCGCCGTCGTCTTCGCGCTTTTCCTCGTGGGTGCTTCGGGCTTGCTGTTGCGGCCGTATCTGCCGACGCCGGCGTTCCTGCGGCGCCGTCGCGAGCCGGGACCGCTCGAGCTTGCGCTCGCGACGGTCGAGAGCGCGCGGGCGTCCGGCCGGCAGGAGCGCGAACGGCAGGCGCTCGAACTGCTCGGAACGGAGCTTGCCCGCAGCGGCGAGCTGCACCTTGCCGAGTCCGCGCGGGCGCTCGCCTGGTCGCAGCCCGATCCACCCGAGCCGGCGCTGACCGCAGCGCTCACGCTCGACGTCCGCAAGGTGATCGACGAGAGGTCGAATGGACACGGTGCCTGAGCGCCGGCTGCTCGAGCGGCTGCGCCGCCTGCCGACCGCGCTGCGGCAGCCTGCCATCCCGCTCGCCGACCTGGGATTGCTTCGCCGCCCGCTCGTGAGGACGACGGCCGCGCGGCTTGGTCTCCTCGTCGCGCTGGCAGCGCTGGCCGCAGTGTCGATCTGGCGCGCGACGCAGCTGCAAGCCAGTGCGCTGTCGTTCCTGCCGCACCGAACGAGCACGATCATCGTCCTCGACCAGTCGAAGAGCGTCTACCTCTCCGGCTACCGCGAGATTGCGGGCCTCCTCGGAGCCTTCGCGGACGCGGACGCACCTGTGGGCTTGATCATGTTCTCCGACAGCGCGTACGAGCTGCTCCCGCCGGGCTCGCACGGCTCGGAGCTGCGACCTCTGCTGCGCTACTACATTCCGACGAAGGGCGGGTCCAAGTCGCTGCCCTCCGGCCCGCAGTTCATCAGGACTCCCTGGGACATCTCGTTCTCGGGTGGAACGAAGATCTCCGGGGCGCTGCAGCTGGGGGAGCGGCTGTTCGCGCGTGATCACATCCAGCACGGGACGCTTCTTCTCATCAGCGATCTCGATACCGCCGACACGGATCTGCCGGCGTTCGCCAAGACGTTGACGCAGCTGCGGAGCTCGCCCACCGTCGACCTTCGCGTCCTGGCCTTGCATCCTGATCCCGGGCCGCTCCATTTCGTCCGGAAGATCATCGGGAAGCAGCCATTCGTCTCGGCGTCGGGCCTGACGGAGGGACACGTCAACAGCACGCAGCGTTTCCAGGCTGCGTCGCCGCTCTGGCTCGTGATCCCTGCGCTCCTTCTTCTCGCCGCGTTGGCAGCGAACGAGCTCCTCTGCAACCGGATCGAGCTCGCACGACCCAGGGAGGCCGCAGCGTGACGCGGTACGTCCGGATTCTCGGCGCTGTCGTCTGCCTCGCCGCCGCCGTGTTCCTGCTGCTGTTCGCCATCGACGCGCGTGACTGGGGAAAGAGAATGGCCTCCGACGATCTCCGCTTCACGGCGAATCCGCTACCGCCGTCACTCTGGCATCCGGTCGAGGTCGCGCCCTTCGGACTCGCGCGCGACGTGCTCGGGATCAACGACGACATCAGCTACCGGCGCGCCGTCAGGCTCTTCCGGCTCGGCCGCCCGCTCGAGGACCTGACGCAGAGGTCGTTCGAGTCTCTCCGCGCCCAGGCGCAGGTTGCGCTGTCGGACGTCGAGCAGACCGGAAACGACCATCCCCGGCGGTCGCAGGCGGCGAATCTGCTCGGAGTCCTCGACCTCTCCCTCGCCGTTCGCGACTCGACGCTCGCGACGACGTTCCTTGCGGATGCGATCGGGAACTTCCGCGACGCGATGGCGCTCGACGACTCGAATGCCGACGCGCGCTTCAACCTCGAGTACGCGCTGTACGAGCTCAAGAGCGGCGAGGACCAGCTGCCGAAGGGCACGGAACGCCCCGGACAGCCTGGCGGAAACGCGGCTCTGGCCCAGCCTGGTCGCGGTTACTAGTGCCTGCATGACCTTCGTCAGCCCGCTCGGTGCGCTCGTCGTACTCGCCGTTGTCGGTCCGCTCGCCGCCTTCGTCATCGCCGAGCGCAACCGGCGCCGAGTCGTCGGCATCCTCGGTCTTCCGGGAACGCGTGCGGTCTCTCGAGGGGCTGTCGTAACCTCGCTCGTCGCGATCGCCGCACTGCTCGGAGCGGCGGCGGCGCAACCGACGCTCGTCAACCGGTCGGCGCGCGAGGTGAGGAGCGACGCCGCCGCGTTCTTCGTGATCGACACCTCGCGGTCGATGCTCGCGTCTTCAGGACCGGGCGAGCCAACGCGGTTCGCGCGCGCCACGAAGTTCGCAATGCGCTTGCGAAACAAGCTGCCAGACATCCGAATCGGCATCGCGACGATGACGGACCGTGTTCTCCCGACGCTGTTTCCGACCGCGGACCGCGAGGCGTTCGACGTGACGCTGAAGCAGGCAGTCGGGATCGAGCGTCCACCTCCCAGTGACGGGTCCAACACGCTGATCACGACGTTGAGCGCGCTGACTCGCATCGCTCTGGACAACTACTTCGATCCGGAAGCGAAGCACCGGCTGGTCGTGCTGTTGACCGACGGAGAGAGTGCCCCGTTCTTCGACGGAAGCATCGGAGCGCTCTTTCGAGGGCCGCCCGCGGTGCACACGATCTACGTGCAGTTCTGGCGGCGCGGCGAGCATGTGTATCTTCCGAACGGAAAGCCGGAACCGCTGTACCGGACCGATCCGGCGGCCCAGCGAACGATCACGCGTCTTGCGGACGCATCGGACGGGGTCGCGATCGAGAACGAGAACGTCGACGCCGCCGTCACCAACGCCCGCACGATGCTGGGCAACGGCCCGAGAGTCTCCGACGTGCGCGAGCATCGACGCGTCGACCTCGCGCCGTACCTGGCCTTCGGCGTCCTCGCCCCGCTCGGCTTCCTGCTCTACAGGCGCAACGTCTAAGCGGACTTAGTGGCTCTGAGCCACAAAGTTCGCGTAAGGTCCCGGCGGTGGCTGTCACGGAGACCCGAAAGCCGCCGCTCTTCGAGCAGTTTTTCGCGGTGCGGCGGTTCGCTGCGGCTCTCTCGTTCACGGGCGACGGTGAGCAGCTGCTGTTCGCGAGCAACCTGTCCGGGCAGTTCAACCTCTGGCGCGTTTCGCTTCAGGGAGGCTGGCCCGATCAGCTGACGGCGTTCATGGACGAGACCGTCCGCGGAGTCGGAGTCTCGCGGGACGGGCGGATCCTGCTCTGCGCCGATCGCGACGGGGACGAGTTCCACCAGCTGTACATGCTCGACCCGGACCGCGGCTGGCCCGAGCAGCTGACCGACTCACCGCAGGTTCAGCATTTCGTCGGCAGCGACGCCTGGTCGCCGGACGGTAGCAAGTTCGCGTATGCCGCCAACGCGCGCAAGCCGACGGACATGGAGATCTGGGTGCGCGACCTCGAGTCCGGCAACACGCGACCCGTGTTCGGCCAGGGGAAGTTCGCGTTCCCCGGCCCCTGGTCTCCAGATGGTTCGCAACTGCTGGCGCTCGACTTCCGCAACAACAGCGACGTGTCGATCTTCCTCGTCGACGTGGAGGCGGGCGAATCGCGCGAGCTCACGCCGCACGACGACGAGGCGATCTATCTTCCGGGAGCCTGGGCCGCGGACGGGTCCGGCTTCCATCTGGTCACGGACGCGGGCAGCGAGTTCCGCGGCCTGGCTTTCTACGAGCTCGGCGCGAACCGGTGGGACTGGGTCGAGGAGCCGCGACACGATGTCGAGGACCTGAAGGTCTCCGCCGACGGCCGCGTGCTGGCGTGGCTCGTCAACGAGGACGGCTACGACCGTCTGCAGCTCCGTGAGCTCGACGGCGGACGCGAGCTCCCGACGCCGGAACTTCCGGCAGGCGCCCGTCCGCATCTCACGGGCGCGCAGCCGCCACTCGCGCTCTCGCCCGACGGATCCCATGCGGCGCTCATCGTCTCGAGCCCGAGGCGGCCGCCCGAGGCCTGGGTGGTCGAGACCGGCTCGGGCCGCGCGTGGCCGGTCACGGACAGCCGCATCGGCGGGCTCGGCGAAGAGGACCTCGTCGACGTCGAGCTCGTCAGCTACCCGAGCTTCGACGGTCGCGAGATTCCGGCCTGGCTGTACCGCCCGGACGTGGAGAGTAAGGCACCCGTGGTCCTGTCCATCCACGGGGGGCCGGAGGCGCAGGAGAAGCCGGTCTACCAGCCCGTGTACCAGTACCTCGTTTCCCGCGGGATCGGCGTACTCGCGACGAACATCCGCGGCTCGACCGGATACGGCAAGTCGTACCAGCGGTTGGTGCAGCGCGACTGGGGCGGCGGCGACATGAGGGACTGGGAGCACGCGGCCAAGTGGCTGCGCGCGCAGGACTGGGTCGATCCCAACCGGATCGGCGTCTTCGGCGGGTCGTACGGGGGCTTCGCCGTACTCACCTGTGTGACGCGCCTGCCGCAGTACTGGGCGGCCGCGGTCGACATCTTCGGCCCGTCGAACCTCGTCACGTTCGCCAAGGCGGTCCCGCCGACCTGGAAGCGCTTCATCGCGCGCTTCGTCGGAGACCCCGACACGGAGGCGGACTTCCTCATGGAACGCTCGCCGATCACCTACGTCGAAGACGTGCAGACGCCGCTCCTCGTGATCCAGGGCGCGACCGACCCGCGCGTGGTCAAGGGCGAATCGGAACAGATGGTCGACAGGCTGCAATCACTCGGCCGCGAGGTCGAGTACGTCGTCTTCGACGACGAGGGCCACGGCTTCACGAAGCGAACGAACGAGCTCAGGGCCTATCGCCTCGCCGCCGAGTGGCTCGAGCGGCACCTGCTCCCGAACAAGTAACACAGTGTTACGAGCGTCGCGAGCCCCGCGGGCATGCGGGCTCGCGAACCAAGTAACACAGTGTTACGTGGTGGTCCGCCGCTACGTCACGCTTGCTGCGAGCGCGTCGACCACGACCGGGTCGAAGTCGGTCCCGGCGCAGCGGCGGAGTTCCGCGATCGCCTCCTCGACCGGCCGTGCTTTGCGGTACGAGCGATCGGTGGTCATGGCGCTGAAGGCGTCGCAGGCTCGGACGATCCTCGCGACCAGTGGGATCTCCTCGGCAACGAGTCCGTCGGGATAGCCGGTGCCGTCCCAGTCCTCGTGGCACGAGCGCACGATCCGGCCGACGTTCCCGAGGATTCCGCCGACCTGCGAAAGCAGCCTCTCGCCCTCGACGGTGTGCGTCTTCATCACCGCCCATTCGTCGTCCGTCAGCTTGCCCGGCTTGTTGATGATCTCGGCCGGGATCTTGATCTTGCCGATGTCGTGGAGGAGAGCCGCGAACTCTGCGTCCCTGCGCTGCCGCGCGTCGAGCCCGATTCGGTCCGCGACCTCGAGGACGAGGGTCACGACGTCACGGCTGTGACTGCCGGTGTAAGCATCGTCTGCTTCGACGACGTCTCCGAGGAGCATGGCGGTGCCGCGGTACGCGTGGCTGAGCTCGAGCGCGTGATCGATCCGAACCTGGCGCTCACGCGCGAAGTAGGCGAGCAGCCCGATCAAGGGCAGCGTGAAAACGACCAGCGTCGGGTGCGCACTGCTGCCGACCGCCGCGAGGAGCGCGATCGGCGTGAGGGCCAAGTCGACCGCCCAGATCCAGACCATGAAGCGGACCAGGCTCAGCGGTGAGACGCCGAGGCCCAGGCGGTCACGCAGCGCCGTGCTCCCGAAGTCGAAGACGAACTGCGCAGACAGGGCCACGGCATAGATGGGCAGATGCCTCAAAGTCGGTGAGGGTTGTCCGGCCGCGACGAGGACGAGGGCGGGCCCGACCGCATGCCAGGAGTTCACGAACCGCAAGACGCTCCGGTCGAGCGGAACACGTCCGCGGGCATACTCGGGCAGACCACCGAGAAGCAGGCCGGCCAAGACGCACAGCGGTACGTACTGAACCGGAAGCAGCGCGAGCATCGGGACGAGCACGAGCTGGGTCGGCACCGCCGATCCAGTTCCGATCTCGAAGTCGATTCGCGAAGCCAGCCCGTAGGACGCGACAAAGACCACGACGGCTGCAACCCCTGTCGTCCGGGACGAGTGCGCAAGCGCCGCGAGCGTCACCGAGGCCGCCAGGAACGAGCCGCCGAGTAGGAGGGAGGCGAGACGATCACGATCCCCGAGCGGCGTCGCGGCCCGCTCTCGCGAGCGCTCGATCAGGGCATCCGCATCGACTTCCGCGTTGCCCGGGAGGGAGGCGCTTTCGCGCACGGGGGATCCAGTCGCGACCGACGCCGCCATGCTCCGCGATATCGGCTCCCCGCCGGGATTTCTTGACGGGCGCCCAAATCACCCCTCCGGGGGAGGTCGGAAGCCCCGCCGTGGAGAAAGTGGGAAGCGGGGAAGGCGGAAGGCAACTGCGGCGATCCAAGGAGTGAAATCTGTGGCAACGAATTCTTTCGTCCGGCGCGTGAGGGCGGTCATCGTTCTCGGTCTCGTCGGCGGTGCAATTGCGCTGGCGGTTGGCGCCGCTCCGGCTTCCGCCGGGCTCGGCCTTGCCTGTCCCTCCCCAACCTCGGTGCCTTTTACAGGCTGGAGGGACTACTCGAACTACGCGTTCTCCCCTGACGGTGGCTTCGAAGGAGGCGGGAGTGGCTGGAGCCTGACCGGCGGCGCGCGTGTCGTCTCCGGGAACGAGTCCTTCTACCTCCACAACTCGGCGGACAAGCTTTCCCTGTCGCTGCCTGCGGGCGCGTCAGCGACCAGCCCGCCGATGTGCATCTCGCTGTTCTCCAGCAAGATGCGCTTCCTCAGCCGAGGAAGCTCCGGCTCCAAGATCAAGGTCCAGATCGTCTACCGAGGCCTACTCTCGAGCCTGCTCGGGATCTTCGACGGCGGCTCGATCTCGCCGAGTGGATCCTGGAACGCTTCGCCGGCGATCGGCATGCTGGGCGGGACACTGCCGCTCCTGACGGCATCCGTGTCCTTCCGCTTCACGGCGGTTGGCGCGGCCGCGTCGATCGACGACGTGTATCTCGACCCGATGAAGTCCTCCTAGGCGCGGTACGTTTCGAGGGAGCTCGTGCGCACGAGCTCCCTCGAGCGTTCAGCGAGTAAGTGTGATCTTCGTCAGCCCGGCAGGGCTGTCGACGTTCGCACCGCGCAGGGTCGCCAGGCGAACGGCGGCGATCTGACCCGGGACAACCGTTAGAAGAGGGCTCAGCCATTCCGGCACGTCGGGGACGAGCGGGAGAGCGGTGTCGGCCGCGGCGAGGAATTCGGGATCGTCGCTGATCGCCACGACGTCGGATCCTCGGTCGCGAACGTTCTGGACGGCCGCGCTCATGCTCGCCAGCGTTCGGCCCATCGGCGCAATCACGATCGCGGGGCGGCCCGGCTTCACGGCTGCGATCGGGCCGTGCAGCAGGTCCGCGGATGAGAACGCCTCGAACTGCGCTCCCGAGAGCTCGCGGATCTTGAGCGCGATCTCGAACGCTGTGCCGTAGTTCACACCGCGCGCGATCACGCTGCCGCCCTCCACCTCACGGTAGGCGTCGAGCAGGTGAGCTGAAGCAAGCGAGCGGTCGATCTGCTCGGAGATCCTGTCCGGCATCGCCTGAAGGTCACGTAGTCGTTCACCGTCCTGCGCACCCGAAAGCAGCGCGACCGCTCCGATCGAGTTGAGGTAGGTCTTGGTCGCCGCGACGGCGCGCTCCTTGCCGGCGTGCAAGGGAAGGATGTAGTCCGCGGCCCGAGCGAGAGGAGAGTCGGGGTCGTTCGTGATCGCGAGCGTCGGTCGTCGTTGGCGGCGCGCCTCGTTGAGGACGGCGACGACGTCAGGGGAGGCGCCCGACTGCGAGATGCCGATCGCCGCGGCGGGGCCGAGCGCCGGTGGCGTGTCGTACACCGTGTAGAGCGACGGGGTCGCGAATGAGACGGGGAGCCGGTTTACCGTTCCGAACAGGTACTGCATGTACCGGGCGACGTTGCTCGAACTTCCGCGCGAGACGATCAGCAGGTAGCGCACGTCGTCGAGGACGAGTCCACGCATGATCTCCGCGGCGTGTTCGGACTCCGCGGCAAGAAACCGCTCCAGCGCCGCAGGCTGCTCGCGCAGCTCGGCTTCAACCCACGACATCTGCGACCGCCTCGCGGATCACGCCGTGCGCCGCCGACAGTCGGGAGCGCGCGGCCTCGACGTCCACACCCGCGAGCAGCGACACGATCGCCACCTTGGGATCGCCTTCGGCCGCGGCGATCGCCGCCGCGACCTCTTCCTCGGGCGCCGCAGTCGCGAGCGCGACCGCGCGACAGGCCCGCGCGCGCAGCTTCTCGTTCGATGCCTGGACGTCGACCATCAGGTTCCCGAACGTCTTGCCGAGCTGCACCATGACGATCGTCGAGATGGTGTTGAGGACCAGCTTCTGGGCCGTGCCCGCCTTCATGCGGGTGGAGCCGGCGATCACCTCTGGGCCTACCTCGACTTCGATTGCCCGGTCCGCGCGCCGCGCCAGCTCCGAGCCGGCGACGCAGGCAAGGCCGATCGTCAGCGAGCCCGCGGCCCTGGCCCGGTCGATCGCCCCGAGCGTGTACGGGGTGCTTCCGCCGGCGCTGACTCCGAGGACGACATCGATCGGCCCCACCGCCAGGGCCTGGAGCTCGCGTCCGGCTGCGTCTCGGTCGTCCTCCACCGCCTCGTCCTCGGTCGCGACGGCGAGAATCTGATCCGTCGAGAAGGTCGGGCCGCATTCGGCGGCATCACCTGCCGCCGCCCGTCCAGACGAGCCTGCTCCAACGTAGACGAGCCGCCCGCCGCGGGCGAGCCGTTCGACGATCATGTCGATCGCGCCCGCGATCGAGCCGGCCGCCCCGTCGACCGCCTCGGCGACCGTCCGGTCCTCTGTGTTGATCAGGCGCACGAGCTCCTTCGTCGGCTGCAGGTCGAGGTCGCGCAGATCGATGCGCTGCCGCTCCGTCGTGGCAGCGCCTCCGGTCAGAGCCCTCGTGACCGCCTCCCAGACGAGGGGCGAATCCGGAGTCGCAAGGTGCGTCATGTGTCCGCATGCTTCGTAGCCCCAGGTCCAGACGTCGTCGATTCCGGCTGCGCGCGTCGCCTCGATCGCCGCCTCGAGGTCCGAAATGTCGTCTCGCACCAGACCGAAGCTCGGCAGCCACATCTGTGCTCCGACGTCGTGTCGCCCGGCCGTGTCCGCGAGGAGCCGCGCGAAGCGGCCGACGAACGCATCGGCAGTTTCGTCGAAGTTCTTCCAGTACGGATCGGTCGCGAGCACCGAAAGGTGCGGCAAGGCGGCGACGGCATCCCAGTCGCCGACCCCGTGGGGCCCGTCCGTCAGTGGCAACAGGCAGATCGTGTTCTTGCCCCCCTGCGACGCGACGTGCGCGCTCATCTCGCCGAGGAAATCCACGACGGACTCTTCACGGAACGCCTGCACCTCTGGAGTCAGGCCTGCCGCCAGATCTACGCCGGAAAGCTCGGTACACACCTGACACGTGCAAGCCCAGCGTTCCGACTCTGCGCCGACGTGCTCGGGCACCGTCCAGTGGGGCTCGTCCCAGAACACGTAGTCGGTCCCAGCTTCGAGCGCAGCGTCGGCCCACTCCTTGCAGAATGCGCGGTACGTCGGGTTGTTGAGACAGCCGGTCGCGACGCGACGGCCGTCGTCCAGCACCTGACAGGCGTCGGGATGGAACGTGACCCAACGGCTCTCGGCCTCGCCGCCGAACGTGCGCCCGACGCCCCAGGGACACATCTGCACCTCGAGGCCCAGCTCGTGTGACGCCGCGACGACCTCGGCCATCGTTCCCCGGTAGTAGGCGAGGTCGTTCTCCGAGAAGGTGTGCAGGACCGCCGTGTAACCCCGCGCCGCGATGTCCTCGAGATCGCGACGGACATGACGGGGGATGCGGACGCCGAAATACGAGACGCCGGCTCGCGTCATGTCTCGCGATCAGCCGCGGCCGCGAGGACCGGCGTCACGAGCGCCGGGCGGTCGCGGCGCTGCGACAGCTCGGCGACCAGGCGGTAGCGGTCGCCGCGGTAGAGCGAGCGCACGAACTCCACCGTCTCGCCGGCGGCAGTTCGGCTCGTCCGTTCGAACAAGAAGGCAGGGGAATGCAACGGCACGCTGAGCAGCTTGGACTCCTCCTCGTTCGTGACGGTGGGTTCGATTGACTGCATGCCGCTCGCGATGACGACGCCGTAGCGTCGCTCGATCAGCTCGTAGAACGATGCGTCCTCGAGCATCTCACGTGTGAGATCCGGGACGAGGGCCGCCGGAACGTGGAGGGTCTCGAGCGCCATCGGCTCCCCGTCGGCCATCCGTAGCCGACGGATGAGCACGACGCGTGCGTCGGGTGAGACCTTCAGGGCCCGCCCGACCGCCGCGCCCGCATGTGTTTCGCGCAGCTCGATCGTCCGGCTGCCCGCCGTCATTCCCCGCCGGCGCATGTCCTCGCTGAAGGAGGTCAGGGTGAGCTGCTGCGCGATCTTCGGCTCGCTGACGAAGGTGCCGCTGCCGTGGCGGCGTTCCAGGTACCCGTCCCGGACGAGGTCGTCGAGAGCCGCGCGCAAGGTGAGCCGGGAGATCCCGAGATCGGTGCTGAGTCGGCGCTCCGAGGGAATGGCCTCGCCGACCTGCAGCTGATCGATCAGCTCGAGCACGCGCTGCCGGGTCAAGACCTGTTTGCTCACGTTCTCTATGCAAGCACAGGGATCGGCTTATGGTCAAGACCACTCTCGTGCAATCAGCGGATAATTCACCCTCTTGACACGATGATTGGTCTATGCCAATCTCTCGCTCGTGGTTGGTGGTCTAAACCAATCGGTGGGCCCGGGTGGCTCGCCGGAGCTCCGGGAGGCGACATGAAAGCTCGATACCTCGTGGTGGCGCTCCTCGCCGCCATGGTTGCCGTTGCGGCATCGGCCGCGAGCGGTGGCACCAACAGGGCTCAGGCCGGCAAGATCGTGGTCTGGCTCCAGAACGATGCGCAGAACGGTTGGCCCGAGGCGGTTGCCCTCGCCAACCGGAACTTCAAGGCGCAGCATCCGGACGTCGACGTGGACGTCCAGTATCAGAGTTGGGGCACTCATCTCACGAAGTTCGATGCCGCGCTCGCGGGCGGTGACGCACCCGATGTAATCGAGTTGGGGAACAGTGAGATGTCGAAGTACATGGCGGCCGGGGCGTTCAAGCGCTTGACGCAATCGCCGTTCCCGAACAACAAGACCTGGCTCACCGGTCTGAAGGTCTCCTGCCAGTACAACGGCAAGCTCTACGGCGTCCCGTACTACGCCGGCGCCCGCGCGGTGATCTACCGCAAGGACCAGTACGCCAAGGCAGGGATCAAGAGTACGCCGAAGAGCCTCAGCCAGTTCGTGGCCGACGGCAAGAAGCTGATGAAGACCTACGGCAAGGACAGCGGCTACTCGGCCGTCTACTTCCCCGGCAAGTACTGGTACGCCGCGATGTCCTTCGTCTACGACTACGGCGGGCAGATCGCCGTGCAAAAGGGCGGGAAGTGGAAGGGCACGCTCAACTCGCCGCAGGCGATCCAGGCCCTCAATCAGGTCAAGACTGTCTTCAAATCTCTGACCCGGGCGAGCAGGACGACCGACGAGGCGAACCCGCAGCAGGCCCTTGTCTTCGCCAAGGGCAAGGTCGGCTCGTTCATCGGCAACGGCTGGGAATGGCCGTACGCACTCGACGCGAAGCTCGGGAATCCGGCTCTGGCGCCGGTCATCGGCGCGTACCCGATGCCCAGTCACATCAAGGGTAGGTTCATGCCGACGTTCCTGGGCGGCTCCGACCTCGCGATCCCAGTGACGACCAAGAACCAGAGCCTGGCGGCAGACTGGATCAAGGCGTTCACGGGCAATGCGGCCGAGAGCGAGATCGCCAAGGCCGGCAATATCGCGAACACGACGAAGCTGCTTGCATACAACGCGTCGAATCCGAAGCTCGCTCCCTTCGCCCGGGCGGCGAAGTACAGCTGGTTCGTGCCGACGAGCCCGAACTGGGCGAACGTTGAGAATGGGAACGTGCTTCAGAACATGCTCGTCAGCATCGCAACAGGCCGCGCTTCCGTGAAGGCCGCGGCGAATAGCGCCAGTAAGCAGATCACGAGGATCCTGAACACCGGCGCGTGAGTCGCCTCGCGCCCGAAGGAGCTGTGGCGTCCGTCGCCGAGAGCGAGTTCACACTCGCCTCTCGGCGGCGGCGCCGATTCACACGGCACCGACTTGGGCACATTGCAGCTCCATACGCATTGCTTGCGCCGGCTGCGGCGGTCATCGGGGTCATCCTCGCCTACCCGATGTACCAGCTCGTCAGGATGTCGTTTCAGAAGTACGGCCTGTTCGAACTGATCCGTCACAAGGGACGTTGGATCGGCACGGCCAACTACGCGAGCATCTTCAACGACGCCGAGTTCTGGCGCGTGGTGCTCCGTACGGTGGCGTTCACGGCGGTATGCGTGAGTTTGACGATGGTCGCCGGAACCGCCATCGCGTTGCTGTTGTTGCAGGTGAGTCGCGTCGTGCGGATCGCGCTCACCACGGGGCTCGTCCTCGTGTGGTCGATGCCGGTGATCGTGGCCGTCGACATCTGGCGGTGGATGGTCGATTACGAGTTCGGGGTGGCGAACTGGACTCTGACGAAGCTTCACGTCGGCAACTTCGTCCGGCACGACTGGTTTGCGAACCCGTGGACGGGCTTCGGTGTGTTCACCTTGCTGATCGTCTGGGGCGCGATTCCTTTCGTGGCGATCACGGTCTACGCCGGCCTCGCGCAGGTGCCGCAAGAGCTTCTGGAGGCGGCGGAGATCGACGGGGCGAGACCGTGGGCTGTCTTCCGCGAGGTGACGCTCCCTTTGCTGAAGCCGATCTTCGTGATCCTCACGAGCCTGTCCATCATCTGGGACTTCCAGGTGTTCCAGCAGATCTGGGTGATGCTCGACGCAAGACCGACGAGCGACTACTACACGATGGCGATCTACGCCTTCCACCAGTCGTTCCAGATCAGCGAGTACGGCCTCGGTGCGGCGATCGCCGTCGTGATGGTGCTGTTCATGTTCGCCGCGACGCTCGTCTACCTGCGGCAGATGCTGAAGGCGGGTGAGGTGCATTGAGCTCGGTGACGCAGATCGCCCCGACGCCCGTCGCGCCCGTTGTCACGAGGCCCACGCGCCGTCGCCGCGTGCGCAAGGCGGCCTGGAACCTGCTCGGCGTCATCGTGTTCCTGGTCATGGTCTTCCCGGTGTACTGGATGATCGCGACCGCCTTCAAGCCGGGACACGACATCCTCAGCTACACGCCTCAGTGGATCCCGACGCATCCGACGCTCTCCAACTTCCACGACGCGACCCACATGCCGTTCTTCTGGGACGCGGCGAAGAACAGCCTGATCGTCGTCAGCATCGTCGTCGCACTCTCGCTGGTGCTCGCATTCCTCGCAGCCTTGGCCCTGGCGAAGTTCCGCTTCTACGGACGCAGGCCCTTCATCGTCCTCATCCTCGGCGTGCAGATGGTGCCGCTGGCGGCGCTGATCATTCCGCTGTACATCATGATGAGCAGGCTGAACGACGTGAAAGGCGTCAACCATGTCCTGGGAGTCGACAAGCTCGGCGGCGTCATCGCGATGTACCTCACGTTCGTCTTGCCGTTCGCGGTGTGGACGCTGCGCGGCTTCCTCCTCGGCGTGCCGAAGGAGCTCGAGGAGTCGGCCATGGTCGACGGGACCACCCGGTTCGGTGCCTTCGTCCGCATCCTGCTCCCGCTTGTCGGTCCAGGGTTGGTCGCGACGTCCATCTTTGCGTTCATCCAGGCGTGGAACGAGTTCATCATCGCCTACGTGTTCCTCCACACCCCGCAGAAGCAGACGCTCATGGTCTGGCTCGCCTCGTTCACGACGCTGCGCGGCACGGACTGGGGGCCGCTGATGGCCGGCGCGACGCTCTGCTCGCTACCGGTGATCGTCTTCTTCCTGCTCGTGCAGCGGCGGATCGCCTTCGGGCTGACCGCCGGCGCGGTCAAAGGCTAGTGCCGGTGCTCCTCTGATGGCCGAGATCCAGTTCATCCACGTGAGCAAGGTGTACGGCGGCGACACGCCGGCCGTGCGCGATCTCAACCTCGAGGTCAATGAGGGTGAGTTCGTGGTGCTCGTCGGGCCGTCCGGCTGCGGTAAGACCACCGCACTGCGCATGGTCGCCGGCCTCGAGGAGATCACCGAGGGCGAGATCCGCATCGGCGACCGCGTCGTCAACGATCTCCCGCCGCGAGAGCGCGACATCGCGATGGTCTTCCAGAACTACGCGCTCTACCCACACAAGAGCGTCTACGAGAACCTTGCGTTCGGGCTGCGGATGCGCAAGGTGCCAAAGGCGGAGCAGAAGCGGCGGGTGGAGGAGATCGCCCGCGTGCTCGGTCTCGGCGAGATGCTGAACCGTCGGCCGGCGCAGCTCTCCGGCGGCCAACGGCAGCGCGTCGCGATGGGCCGCGCCATCGTGCGCGAGCCGAAGGCCTTTCTGATGGACGAGCCCCTGTCCAATCTGGATGCGAAGTTGCGCGTACAGATGCGCGCCGAGATCGCGCGCATCCAGCAGGCGCTGAAGGTCACGACCGTCTACGTCACGCACGATCAGGTGGAGGCGATGACGATGGGCGATCGCGTCGCCGTGATGCGCGACGGCAAGCTGCAGCAGGTCGACACGACGCAGCGCCTGTACGACGCGCCAGCGAACCTCTTCGTCGCGAGCTTCGTGGGGTCGCCGCCCATGAACCTCTTCGAGGCGGGTGTTCGGCGCGACAACGGACGGCTTCTCTGCAGGGTGGGGGACAGCCAGTTCGAGCTGCCTGCCGACCTCGCGGCCGCTCGGCCTGCGCTCGGCGAATACGCCGGGCGCCGGATCGCGGTCGGCATCCGTCCGGAGGACGTCCGTGAGGCCTCGGGCTGGGACGGCGCGCGCCTGCGCGGCCGGATCCTGCTCGTCGAGTCCCTGGGCTCCGAACAGCTCGTCCACATCGAGATCGCCGCTGCACCGCTCGAGCGCTCCGACCTCGTCGACATCGCGGCCCAGCCCCCAGGCCCCTCCCTGGGTGTCGGCGAGCTCGAGCAGGCGGTGACGCTGCTCGGCCGCTTCGACCGGCATCTCCTCCTCTCGCCGGGCGAAGCGGTCGAAGTGGCGATCGACCCGCGGCTCCTGCACTTCTTCGATCTCGAGACCGGCGTCGCGGTTCCGTCGGCCGTCGACGCGCCCGTTGCCGCGGGCGTCGCGGGCTAGGCGATGGCGTTCTCGGGGCGACTCGGTGTCGAGGCCGCGCTGGTCGACGGCAGTCTCGTCGCCGGCGACGTCGAGATCGCCGACGGTCGCGTCGCCGAGGTGGGGCTCGGCTCGGCGAACGGCACGGGAATCGCAGCGCCCGGGCTCATCGATCTCCAGGTCAACGGCTTCGCCGGCGTGGATTTCTTCTCCGCCGGCGCGGACGGCTACCGGCGCGCCGGAGAGGCGCTGCTCGCGTGCGGCGTGACGGCCTACCAGCCAACGTTCATCACCTCACACGAGGAGGAGCTCACAGCGGCGCTGCGTGAGGTCCCGCAGAACGGCCTCGCGCCGCGAATCCTCGGCGCCCACCTCGAGGGCCCGTTCATCGCGCCAAAGCGCCTCGGCACGCATCCAGCGGAGGCGAGGCGCGATCCGGACTGCTCGCTCCTGCGGCGGCTGCTCGACGCGGGCCCCGTCAGTCACGTCACGCTCGCGCCTGAGCTTCCCGGGGCCTACGAGCTCGTCGACCTGCTGCGGGCGCGAGGTGTCACGGTGTCCTGCGGACATTCGGACGCCACGGCGGCGGAGGCGCGCGACGCATTCGCGCACGGGGTCAAGACGGTGACGCACATCTTCAACGCGATGCGGCCGTTCTCCGCGCGCGAGCCAGGCCTCGCCGGCGCGGCCCTCGTCTCGAGCGACGTCGTCGTCCAGGTGATCCTCGACGGTGTGCACCTCGCCGACGACACTGCGCGGCTCGTCTGGCAGGCGGCCGCGGGTCGAGTGGCGGTCGTGAGCGACGCGATCGCTGCGGCAGGTGCCGGCGACGGCAGCTACACCCTTGCAGGCGTCGACTTCGAGGTCGAGAACGGCATTGCGCGGCGCGCCGACAGTGTCCTCGCAGGCAGTACGGTCTCGATGATCGGCGCCGTCCGGAATCTCGTCGCACTCGGTGCGACGGTCGAAGCTGCGCTTGGCGCGGCGAGCGAAGTCCCGGCGCGGATCGCGGGCCGGCCTGAGCTCGGGACGCTCGCGCCCGGCGCGGCCGCCGACGTCATCGTGCTGGACGATCGGCTCGAGATCGTGCGCGTCCTGGTCGACGGCGCCGACGCCCTCCACTGATCCCGGAGAACCCCCTCCCGGGGGACGCGCCCACGGGAGCGGCGCCTACGGTGCGAAGTGGCATCTGCGGCCGGCGTCCTTTCGGACGTCTGATCGACAATGGAACTGCGGCACGACACACCTCGCGAAGGAAGCTCGCCTGCGTTCGAGCTCGTCCTCGCCGTGCCGCCGCGAAAGTTGCCGTGGGGCGTCGGCCGCTTCCGCTTCTACCTGCGCGTGCGCACGCGCTTCCTGCTCAGCATCGCCGCGGGCCTCGTCTGGGCGGGCCTGTCGGCGTGGATCGCGGTCGGCTGGACCGAGTCGCTCGGCCGCGTCGTCACGTTGCCGGTCGCGATCCTGGTCATCGGGGGCATCGCCATCATCCCCGGCTACCTCAACGTGCAGCTCGTGTCGTCGCTCATCCTCGATCGCCCGCGGCCGATTGAGTTCGACCAGAACTATCCGGCTGTGACGCTCCTGATCGCTGCGTACAACGAAGAGGAGCGGATCCGCGAGACGCTCGAGTACGCCCTTCGCCAGGACTATCCCGGGAAGCTGCAGGTCGTTGTCGCGGACGACGGCTCCAGTGACCGCACACGTGAGGTCGCCGCGCTGCCCGGCCAGGAGGCTCCGCGCGTGAGTGTGGTCACGACCGACCACGGGGGTAAGTCCGAAGCCCTCAATGCCGCCCTCGCGAACGTGGGCACCCCGCTCGTCGCGACCATCGACGCCGACACGTTGCTGATGCCCTCCGCCCTGCAGCGCGCGATCGCGCGCATGCTCTCGTCACCGCCTGACACCGTCGCCGTCGCAGGCTCGGTGCTCGTCCGCAATTCCCGCGCCGGCGCCCTCGCACGCATTCAGGAGTGGGACTACTTCCTCGCCATTGCCTCCGTGAAGCGGCAGCAAGCGCTCTTCCAGGGAACCCTGGTCGCGCAGGGCGCGTTCAGCGTCTATCGCACCGAGGCGGTACGTGCCGTCGGCGGCTGGCCGAACAAGATCGGCGAGGACATCGTCTTGACGTGGGGCCTGATCCGCCAGGGCGGCCGCACGATCTTCGAGCCGACCGCGATCGCCTTCACGGACGCCCCGGTCCGGTTCGGACACTTCGTGCGCCAGCGCAGACGGTGGGCGCGCGGGATGATCGAAGGACTGCGCGAGCACGGCCTCCCGCTCCTGCGAGGCCGAGGGCTGCACGTCCACGCAGTGGCCGTGAACTGTCTCTTTCCCTACCTCGATTCGGTCTACACGATTGCGATTCCCGTCGGAATCGTGCTGGCAGTGACGGGGAACTTCCTCATCGTGGGGCCGATGACGGCAGCGGTGCTGCCGATCAGCCTGGTAATCGCGTTGACCATGTACCTGCGGCAGCGTGCGGTGTTCCGACTGCTCGGCCTGCGGATCCGGCGCAACATCCTCGGTTTCGTGCTCTATGTGCTCGTCTACCAGCTCGTGATGTCGCCCATCTCGGTGTCGGGCTACGCGACGGAGCTGGTGCGCGCGCGCCGCGTCTGGTAGCTCAGACCGCCTGAAAGAGCTCGATCGGGTTCCCATCCGGGTCCTCGAGCAAGATCTGCTTGCCGCCCGGACCGGTGACGATGTCGTTTCGGAAGGAAACGCCTGCCTCTTTCAGGGCCGCGACCTCCGCCTCCAGATCGTCCAGCTCCAGGACCAGGCGATTCCAGCCCCCGGGCTCGGGCGTGCGTCCGTCGGGCATGGGTCTCGCCGCTGAACTCCGCGGTCCCGCGAGCCAGAGCGACAGATCCGCGCGGGCTACGACCGCGAAGGCGGGACCCATTTGCTGCCGGAGCGTGAACCCGAGGCGCTCCGTGTAGAAGGCGATCGCCGCTTCGACGTCGGTCACGAGGTAGCGAAAGGTGGCCATGAGTAATGGGTCTTATAGCTAGGCGCGTCGATGCCGCAATCAGAGATCATGATCGCGTGGAGTCGATCCTAGAGACGATCGGAAACACGCCGCTCGTGCGCGTGCACCGCTCGGCCCCGGCGAACGGGGCAGAGCTCTGGTTGAAGCTCGAATACCGCAACCCGACGGGGTCGATGAAAGACCGGATGGCTCTCGCGATGATCGAGGGCGCGGAACGGGACGGCCTGATCTCGGCGGGCACCACCGTCGTCGAGTACACGGGCGGGAGCACCGGGCCGGCGCTCGCGCTCGTCTGCCGCGCCAAGGGCTATCGAGCACTGATCGTGATCGCCGATTGCTTTACCGAAGAGCGTTTCCAGCTGATGCGTGCACTCGGCGCCGAGCTGGACGTGATTCCTTCCGTCGAAGGCCGGCCCAAGGTGACTTCGAAGGACATCGACAACATGGTCGCGCGCGCCGCCGAGCTTGCGGCGCAGCCCGGGCATTACGCCACGGACCAGTTCAACAACCCGTACATCATTCCCGACCACCGCGACAACCTCGGCCGGGAGATCTGGGAGCAGACCGAGGGACGGGTCACGGGCTTCTGTCAGGGAATGGGGACGGCGAGCTCGCTCATGGGTGTGTCTGACGCGCTGAGGCCCCACGGAGTCTTCATCCAGGCGCACGAGCCAGAGAGCTCACCTGCGATCAGCGGCGGCGAGCGCGGGCCGTTCTTGATCCAGGGTTGGACCGGCGGCGTCATGCCCCACTGGACGCCCGAGAAGGTCGACCAGCTCGAGACCATCGGCGATGAGGAGGCGCTGGCGATGACGCATCGGCTGGCGAGCGAGGACGGGATCTTCGCGGGCATCTCGACCGGTGCGAACGTCGTTGGCGCGCACCGGCTGGCCAATCGCCTCGGGCCCGAAGCCGTAGTCGTGACGCTGGCGGTCGACACCGGCTTCAAGTACATGAGCGTCGCCCCGTACGTCGACATCTAGGGGTGGACGGGCGCTTGTGCCGCGAGTCGTCGTCTCAGTGACGTGCGCCCGCGCCGCGGCCAACCTGTGCGGCCGCGGCCGCTGCGGCTTCGGATCGGAACCGAAGTCCTCGCGAGGACTGATCGACCCATCTGGGTCTAGCGCCGTTCTGCAGCGTGAGCCAACGTGGCGCCCGTGGATTCCGGCGCTCCCGCGACGATCCTCGTTCTCGAGGAAAACGCCGCCGTTCAGGAGCTGATCGATCAGACGCTGCATGAGTCCGGCCATCGTGTCCTGACCACCAGTAACGCGCTCGAGGCGCTCGAGGTGTTGCGCCGAGTACGGATAGACATCCTGGTTGTCGGCGTCCTGCTCGAAGAGCGAGGGCAGACACTCGTAGGCGAGTTCCGCTCGATCCAGGCCGGACTGCGCATCATCAGCATCTGCGGCCAGGACGACGACCTCGAGGGGATCGATCCCAGCGCGAAACTGGCCAGCCCGTTATCACTCGATGAGCTGCGTGAGGTGGCGGTTGCCGAATCCGATCCTCGAGGAAGCCGCTGAGCGCTTGGGTTTTGTCCCTCGGCCGAGAGCTAGGACTCCGTGGGGATGCCCTTCCGCTCGAGCAGAAGTCTTGCCACCTCTCGAGCCTGATGCGCGGCATCGAGGTCGCCGTAGACCGCCGCGACGGTGGCGCCTAGGAGCAGCATCTGGATCTGAAGGGCGAAGACGTCCGGGTCGTGAACACCGGCCTCCTCCGCCAGCCCGCGTATCAACGCTCGGACATTCGCGAGACCAGCGGCTGCGGCGGCGCGAACCCGACTCGCCGGATCGCGTGTCTCGAGGAGCGTTCGCGCGAACAGGCACCCTTCGTAGTCATCGCGCCGGAACCAGTCGTCGAAGGCGTCGAAGAGTCCCAGCAGCCGAGCGCCGACGGTTTCGTGGCGCTCGATGGCCTGCTCCAGCCAGCCCCTCGTCCAGACGTCTTCGTGATGCCCGAGCACCGAAACGGCGAGGTCGTCCTTGGACGGGAAATGGCGATACAACGTCGTCTTCGCGACATCGGCGTCGGCGACGATTCGATCGACGCCGACGGTGTTCAGGCTGTTGCGCTGGAAGAGCGCGTATGCCGTGCGGACAAGTCGCTCCCGTGCGTTTCCCGCCCCCGCAGGAGCTTTCCGCGTGTCGTTGCGGATGGCCATGGCCCTGCTCCTCAGACTGCTCGTGGTTGATAGGATTCCTAGCTACAGACCTGTCTGTAGCGTAGCGCGTAATAGCCGCGGTGGTGGAGTTGTCTTCGTCTATGCCGGAAACCGATCTGCTCGAGGCCCTGTCTGCGGACGCCTTGCCGATGCTCGAGGCGGTCGCGGTCCCCGCCTACGCCGTCGATCGTCATCGCCGGATCCGCTGGCAGAACGAGGCTTCGATCGACCTGGTGGGAGACCTGCGCGGCCGGCTCGACAGCAGCGCAGGTCTCGATCCCGAGGATCTAGGCCGCGCGCGTGAAGCCTTCGCCCGCAAGGAAAATGGCGCGGCCCATACCGAGTTGGAGGTGTCGGTCGCGCGTCGAGACGGGACACGCGTACGCGTCGCCGTCAATTCCGTTCCGCTCAGAGACGCCGACGGCGTCATGATCGGGGCCTTCGGGCTCGTCCAGGTTCTCGGTGAGATCGAGCCGCCGGTGGTAAGAGCGCCATCGCTCAGCCCACGAGAACAGGAGACGCTGACCCTCCTCGCTGCGGGGTACTCGACCGGGCGGATGGCTCAGAAGATGAGCATCTCCAAGGAGACGGTGCGGAACCACGTGAAAGGGGTCCTTCGCAGTCTCGGCGCCCGCTCGCGCGTCGAGGCGGTTGCGAAGGGGCGCGAGGTCGGCCTGATCTGAGTCGACCCCGCGATCGTCCTAGGGGTACGGATAGGGGGTAGTGGTCGTTGTGCCCGTGGAGGTCGTCGTCGTGGACGCCTTGACGACCGCCGTTCCCTTTGCGGAGACGGCCCACCACTTGGCGCCGAACAAAGAGTTCCCTTCGCCTTTGGTCTGTCCCGCACGCTTGTCGAGCGCGTAGGTGTAGAGCGGATGCCTGTTGTAGGTCACCTGCCGAGTTCCGTTGCTTCGCTTGGTTGTCCCGACCAGTGACGCTTTCAGCCCCGCCCCAACGCTCGGCTTGCCCTGGCTCAGCACGGGCGGCCAGAACTTCGAGCAACTCCCGGTGCAGGCGCTCTTGCCGTGCTTGTCCTTGGCGAAGAGGTAGATGGTGTGGCCTTTCGCGTTCACGAGGACCGAACCGAGCCCCGTCTTGCGGAGCGAGATGGTCGTGGCCGTCCGGGTGGCACTTCGAGCGACCGTGCTTGCAGCCAGGAATCCGATCACTCCGAGTAGGGCCGTCAGCATCAGCACCACCGCGAGGGTCATCGCTTGGTCGCGGCTGACGATGTTGGCTTCTCCGGTTCTTCGATCTTGCATCTCTATTCTTCCTCCGATCTGCCTGCTTTCTCTCCTTTGGCTCTACGGGACGACGATGGAAGTGGATTCCGCACACCTATCAGGATGTTCTCATGAGGCCAGAATCCTGAGCTTTCGGAGCGCTCCTGTGTCCGTTGAGGCCGCGCGTGCGGCGTTAGCGCGCTCGCCGAGGTGGGCTTCGAGGCGCCAGAGGTTGTCGAGATGTTGGCTTGCCCAGAGCAGGACGAGCGCAGCTTTGACCGTCGTCTTGTCGCGGCCGCCGGCGGCGTCGCGCACGCAGGCGAGGAGACGCCTGCTGCCCTCGGCGTCGCGGATGTGCGGCGGCGGCACGCGGCGGCGATTCACGAGCGCGTACCCGAGTGTGATGTACCACGACTCGAGAGCGTGGAGCTCGCGGTCGAGGTTCTCCCCGCAGTGCTCGAGTCGTGTCCTGCCGTCCGCCATGCTCCCGAGCGACGTGAGCGATTGCGCTGCCCGGCGGACGCGCGACGCACCGCCGACCAGCGCCGCGACGTCCTCCACGTTCGACGCTGTCGCGGAGCGCTCGGCGAGGTACTGCCGGAACGCGTCGTCAAGCCGGTGGAGGGCGGCGTCGGCGGCCCGCCCTGCGCGAGCGGCGTCTTCGGAGTCTCCTCCTTCGATCAGCTGCCGGGCCGTGGCAACGACGTAGTCGGCGCCGCGCCCGTACGCGGCGGCAAGATCCTCGCGAAGAAGCGCACCTGCACCGCGCGGCCAGAAGAGGAGACCGACACCGAGGCTGATCGCGAAGCCGATGGCGACGTCCTCGACGCGAACCAGCCCCACCCTCCAGCCGACGGGTTGGATGATGTTGAAGAGCACGAAGAGGACGACCGTGAAGCCCGCCTGGCCCGCGGCGAACGAGATCGCCCGAGGCGCGTAGGCGGCGAGCAGCACCGCGATCGGCAGCACGCCCCACAACACCGCGTCGTGCGTTCCGATGCCGATCACGAGGAGCGCGCCGATGACGATTCCAACCGCGGTCCCTGCGAGCGCGCTGAGAATTGACCAACCGGTGCCGAGCGCGTTCGACCGCAGCACGGAGAGCGTCCCGAGCACGACCCAGAAGCCGTGCTGGAGTCCTGTCCGCTGGGCGATGTAGACGGCGAGCGCGAGCCCGGCGGCGCCGCGGATGCTGTTCTGGAACCACACGGAGCGCACGCTCACGTGCTCGACGGCGAGCTGCTCCGTCACTTCGAGCGCGGCGCTGGGCGGAGGCTGCGCCAGATCCCGGTGATCGAGCTCCGGTGCGTCCGCCCCGGTCGCGCGCAGCGCGTAGCCTGCGACCTGACGGGCGGAATAGGTTGCCGCCCGGATCCGGAACGGCGCCTCGAGCGCCTCGGGGACCGAGCCGGCGGGGGTGTCGGTCGGGAGTTCGGGCAGCCGTCGCACAAGTGCGTGCGCGACAGCGTCGCGCGAGGCGTCGAGACGTGCGAAATCGGGTTGTCCGTCACGACCTTCGAGTCGCTCGGCGCTCGCGCGGAGAACGGAGGCGGCCGCCGCCATCGCTTCCGTGTCCTCTCCGCAGGCCAGCTCGAGACTGTGCAGCTCGGCCGGCGGCGCGACGAAGGAGAGGAGCCAGTCCAGCTCGTCGGGAAGCGCAGCGACCGCGGCCGTCGGTCCGGTTGGTCCCGTGGGGCGGTGCTGGGTGCCGAGGAGGCGCCGGCCGAGAGCGTCGACCGCCCCGCGTGCGAGGTGTGCGCGTTCGCTGAAATGTTCTCGGTTCGCCTCCAGAAGCTCCGCCACGGCGCGCAAGGCGCGGGCAGCCTCACGCTGGAGGTCGGCGCGCCGGCGAGCCGGCCAGAGGAGCATGACGGCGCAAATCCCGGCGCCGGCCGCGAGGCCCCAACCCTCGAGGCGGTCGGGAATCGCGGAGTTCGGCGCCGGAATCGTCACCGGCAACACGAATGTGAGGAGCGCTCCGGTCGCGCCCGCCGCGAAGTAGCCGCCGAACGCGCCCGAGAAGAGCGTGGCGAAACCGACGAGCGCCATCGCGCCTGCGGCGAGCAACGGGGTCCGCGAACAGAGTGTCCCGAGCGTGATGAACGCGGCGCCGACGCACGCCAGCCCGAGGTACGCGAGGAAGCGCGTTCGCCACGGGCCTCCGAACTCGACCAGCACGAGCAGCGCGAAGGATCCGAAGGCCGCGAAGATCGACGTCTGCGGCTGCTCGATCAGCTTGTCCGCGAGCGCGAAGATCGCCGGCATAAAGATCGCGGCGCGCGCCGCGCTCTTCAGCGCTGCGAGGTCCACGGTTGGCGATCATATGTCCGCTTCTCACGCCTGACCTGGGGAGTCGACCTGAGTCCTGCGACGCTCGAGATCGCCCGGGCGCGGGCGCGCGAGCTCGGCCGCGACCTCGAGCTGCGCGTCGGCGACGCCCAAGCGCTGGAGTTCCCCGACGAGTCGTTCGACACCGCCGTCTGCACAGTCTCGCTGTGCACGATTCCCAACGACCGCGGCGCAGTTGCCGAAGTGCGACGGGTGCTGCGGCCAGGCGGCCGTTTCCTCCTGCTCGAGCACGTGCGCAACCCCGTCCTGCCGGCGCGCGTGGGGCAACGGCTGCTCGACCCGCTTGCGGTTCGCTT
>VAWR01000140.1 GCA_005885245.1 Actinomycetota bacterium
TTCTCGCGACTGGGGGAGCAGATCGACGTGCTGGTGCGCGCGGGGGTGCGCATCTTCCACTTCGATGTCGGCGACGGACACTTCGTCGAGCCGATCACGATCGGGCCGATCGTCCTGCACTCGATCTCCAAGCTGATCCATGACGGCGGCGCGTTCGTCGACTGCCATCTGATGACGGAGACGCCGGAGAAGCACTTCGCGGCGATCGCCGAGGCGGGCGGAGACAGCGTCACCGTGCACTACGAAGCGTGCCCCGATCTTTCATCGGTGGTGTCGGCCGCGCGGGAACAGCAGCTCCAGATTGGACTGGCGTTCAAGCCGGCGACGAGTGCAGCTGAGGCTGCGGGCGCCGCGCTGAAGTCGAAAGTCGACCTCGTCCTCTGCATGAGCATCGAGCCTGGTTACTCCGGACAGGCGTTCATGCCCGAAGCGCTCGACCGCATCCGCACGCTGCGCTCGGTCCTCCCACCGAACATGCCGGTCCAGGTCGACGGCGGCATCGGGCCGGAGAACGTGCGCGCCGTCTACGAGGCCGGAGCGAGGCTCTTCGTGGCGGGGACGTCGATCTTCGGTCGCGAGGACTTGCCGCGCGCGTATCGGCGGCTCGTGCAAGAGCTGTCGTGATCGAACGCGCGCTCGAGCTCGCCGAGCGCGGGCGTGGCACGACGGTTCCGAATCCCGTCGCGGGCGCCGTCGTCGTCCGGAACGGCGAGATCGTGGGCGAGGGCTGGCACGAGCGGAAGGGCGGGCCGCACGCGGAGGTGGTGGCGCTCGAAGCGGCCGGCAGGTTGGCCCGCGGCTCGACGCTCTACGTGACCATGGAGCCGTGTGCCCACCACGGCTCGACGCCGCCGTGCACCGAAGCGGTGCTGGAGTCGGGAGTCGCGAAGGTCGTCGCCGGCTCTCTCGATCCGAACCCGGACGCCGGCGGCGGGCTCGAGCTGCTGCGCGCGGCGGGCGTCGGGGTCGAACATGCGGATTCCTTCGCGGCGCGTGAGCAGAACGCGGCGTGGCGAGTGTGGATCGCCGAGGGACGGCCGTTCGTGATCCTGAAGCTCGCCGTGACGCTCGACGGACGTGTTGCGGTTCCCGGCGGCTCGCGCTGGATCTCCGGGGAGGCGTCCCGACGCCGCGTCCACGAGCTGCGCGCCCAGGTCGATGCCGTCGGAGTCGGCATGGGAACGGTGCACGCCGACGACCCCGAGCTGACCGCGCGCGACGTCGATGCGACGCGTCAGCCGCGGCGGCTCGCCTTCGGCCGCGGGCCGCTTCCGGACGGCTCGGAGCTCGAGCTCCGAGAGGGCCCGCTTGGCGAGGAGCTCGGGGCACTCGGGGCGGACGGCGTCCAGTCCCTTCTGCTCGAGGGGGGACCGCGACTCGCGCAGGCGTTCCTGCAGGCCGAGCTGGTCGACAAGGTCATGTTGTTCGTCGCCCCGCGGCTGGGCGGTGCCGGGCCGCTCTTCGCTCCCGTACTCGCCGCTCCCCTCGAGCTTCGTCATCTGAAGGCAGAGCGGGTCGGTGACGACGTGGTACTGAGCGCCTACGTCCACGAACCCTGAGAGCGACGTCGCTGGTCGGCTAGGCGCGCGCGGCGAGTCGTAGCGTGCGGGTCGAGTGCCGGCTCAGCTCCTCCAGCCGGGGAGTTTCCGGCCGGCCGAGCGCGAGGACGAGCGCCGCCATCTCGGGGAGCTCTCCGGCGACGAACTCGAGCAGGAGGATCGAGTTCTCGTCGGCCGCTTGGAGATCGTCGAGCACGAGCAGCAACGGTTGCTCGGTCGCCGCCTGGCGAACGGCCTCGGTCACGGCCTCGAAGAAGCGAAAGCGCTCGGCGGCATCGTCGCTGTCCGGGGTCGGCACCGTGCGGTCGGCGTCTCGGAGCGCCTGGCTCCAGGGCCAATAGGCGGGAGCGCCTCCGCCGTCCCAGCCACGTCCCCAGAGGATGCGGCTCCCGCGCTGCTTCGCTGCGCTACCGACCTCATCGGCCAGCCGAGTCTTCCCGCTACCAGCTTCACCGACGACGACGAACAGGCGGCCACGGCCGGCGATCGCATCGTCGAGCCCGGCCTCCAGGAGGGTGAGCTCCTCCGCCCGGTCGACGAGGGGGGAAGCGGCGAGCCGGCCCGGACGGGCTCCGCGGTGCCCGCCCCGGGCGGCCGGACGCGCCGCCGGACCGTCGAGCGCCGGATCCTGCGCGAGGATCGCGCGCTCGAGGTCCTGCAGGGCGCGACCGGGCTCGATGCCGAGATCGGCGAGCATCGTGCGCCGCGCGGCCCGATACGCGTCGAGCGCCTCGGCCTGCCGGCCGGCGCGATAGAGGGCGACCATCAGCTGCCAGCGCAGTCGCTCCCGCAACGGATGTCTCGTCACGAGCGTCTCCAGCTCGGGGGCGAGCTCGTCGTGTCTGCCGAGCGCCAGGTCGGCCTCGAGTCGATCCTCCGTCGCGGCGACGTGCAGCTCCTCGAGCCGCGTGATCTCCTCGTGCGCAAATCGCTCGTACGTGAAGTCCGAGAGCGGCGACCCACGCCAGAGGCCGAGCGCCCGTCGAAAGAGGTCTGCCGCCTCCGCATGCTGTTCCGCCGAGAGGGCGGCACGACCCTCGGCGACGAGCCGCTCGAAGCGGTCTCGATCGAGCTCGTCGGGCCCGAGCGCCAGGCAGTAGGCGCCGCTGACCGTCCGCAGGGTGTCCGTGCCGGCGGGCAGCTCCTTGCGGAGGGCGGAAACGCAGTTCTGCAGGACCTTTGCCGCCGTGTTCGGTGGCTCCTCGCCCCACAGCTGGTCGATGATCACGTCCCGGGTGAGGGCCTCGTTGCCGTGGAGCAGAAGCAGGGCGAGGACCGACCGCTGCCTTGCGCCCCCGAGCGGGAGCCGTCGCTCGCCGTCGAGCGCCTCGAGCGGCCCGAGGATGCGGTAGTCCATCGTCGCCTCCGCCCGAAACTACACCGTTTTGCTTAGGTCGTTACCGGGCGATGGGTGCCGGTGGGTCCCTCGTGACGGGGTCGTTACCGTCCCGCGCGATCCTCCGCTCAGTCGAGGGAGGAAGGAGCAACACCATGATCCGCAAGCACTTCAGGCTCAAGAGATTGATTCTCGGCCTCGCAGTCGCCGCCCTTGCAGCGCCCGTGAGCGCGCAGGCGATGGTGGCCATCGACGGCCCGACCGGCGGCGAGCAGGCTTACGTGATCCCGAAGTCCCACGGGATCGTGGTCCAGTCACCCGCGCAGGCGGCGACCTACCAGCTCAAGGTCGAGGCAATGCGCGGCCAGGCGCTGAACAACGCCTACCAGCTCAAGGTCGACGCAATGCGCGGCCAGGCGCTGAACAACACGTGGGCCGATAGCCGGCCTGGGGCGAGCGTTTCGAAGCTCGGGCCGCTCGATGCGTGGGCGATCGGAGCAATCAGTGCAAATCAGCCCGTACCGACGGTTGTGACCAGCACTCGCACGAGCGACGGCTTCAACTGGAGCGATGCAGGCATCGGCGCGGCGGTCACGTTCGGTGCCGTGCTCTTCCTCCTCACGGCCGTGCTGTTGGGCCGGAAGCGGATCGACCGCTCTGGTCTGGCCAGCACCTGAGACGCTGCATCCAACCCAGCAGAGAAACGGGCCCGGGCGGGCCCGTTTCTCGTTCTCGGCAGTAGCCTTCTTTCCATGTTCACCGGAATCGTCAGCGAACGTGCGCGGGTGGCCTCCTCTGACGGCGGCAGGCTGGTCGTCGAGACGGCGATTCGCGCCGAGATCGGCGACTCGGTCGCCATCGACGGCGTCTGCCTGACGGTGACCGGCGCGCGGGACGGGCAGCTTGCCTTCGACGTGATGGTCGAGACCCTGCGCCGTGCCAAGCCCTTTGGCCGGGAGGTGAACCTCGAGGCGGCGCTTCGTGCGGGCGACCCCCTCGGCGGCCACTACGTCCAGGGACACGTCGACTCGACGGGCACAGTTCGGTCGGTCGAGCCCGAGGGCGAAGGGAAGCTCGTCTGGTTCGACGCGCCGACGGGTGTCCTCCGCTACCTCGTAGAGAAGGGCTCGATCACGGTCGACGGCGTCTCCCTGACAGTTGCCGCGCTCGACGAGCAGGGCTTTGCGGTCGCGCTCGTCCAGCACACCCTGGAGGTCACCACTCTGGGCGGGCTCGAGGCCGGCGACGCCGTCAATCTCGAGGTCGACGTGCTCGCGAAGTACGTCGAACGGCTCCTCCCGGGACTACGATTCTCGGGATGAAGGTTGAGCAGAAGAGTGCGTTCGCCACGATCGAAGAGGCGATCGAGGACATCCGGCAAGGCAAGTTCGTCGTCGTCGTGGACGCGGCCGACCGCGAGAACGAGGGCGACCTGACCATCGCCGCGCAGTTCGCGACGCCGGAGGCGGTCAACTTCATGACCAAGGAGGGCCGCGGGCTGATCTGCCTCTGCCTGACCGAGGATCGCTGCGACGAGCTCGCGCTCCGGCAGATGACGGACCGCAACGAAACGCCGTACGGCACGGCCTTTACCATCTCCGTCGAGGCCCGCGAAGGCGTCACGACCGGGATCTCCGCCCCGGACCGTTCCCGCACGATCCAGGTGGCGATCGATCCCGATGCGAAGCCCGAGGATCTCGTCCAGCCGGGCCACGTCTTTCCGCTTCGTGCTCGCGAGGGAGGCGTGCTCGCGCGCGCCGGCCAGACGGAAGCCGCCGTCGACCTCGCGCGCCTGGCCGGGCTGATCCCGGCCGGTGTCGTCTGCGAAATCATGAACGAGGACGGGACGATGGCGCGGGTCCCCGACCTGATTCCGTACTGCGAGCGCCACGGGCTGAAGCTCGTCACGGTCGCCGACCTGATCGAGTACCGACGCCGTCACGAACGGCTCGTCGAGCGGATGACGACCGTCTCGATGCCGACCGCCTACGGTGACTTCACGGCCGTCGCTTTTCGCGAGCGTTTGACTGGCAAGCATCACGTCGCGCTGGTGAAGGGCGATGTCGACGGAGCGGAGGACGTGCTCGTGCGGGTCCATTCCGAGTGCCTGACCGGTGACGTCTTCCACTCGCTCCGCTGTGATTGCGGCGAGCAGCTCGAGCAGGCGCTCAGCCGGATCGCCTCCGAGGAGCGCGGCGTCCTGCTCTACATGGCTCAGGAAGGACGTGGCATCGGCCTCCTGAACAAGCTGCGGGCGTACGAGTTGCAGGAGAACGGCCTGGACACGGTCGAGGCGAATCTCGAGCTCGGCTTCCAGCCTGACATGCGCGACTACGGAATCGGCAACCAGATCCTCGCCGAGCTCGGCCTGACGACGATCCGCATCCTCACCAACAATCCGAAGAAGATCACGGGCATCGAGGGGTTCGGGCTCGACGTCGTCGAGCAGGTGCCGATCGAGACCGCGCCGACGCCGCAGAACACTCGCTATCTGGCCACCAAACGTGACAAGCTCGGCCACAAGCTTCATCACCAAGACCTGAAGTACGAGCCCTTGGAGGGCGAGGAATGAGCGAACGTTGGCCGAGGGAACCGGCGAAGCTGGACGAGATGGAAGAGGGCGGAGACGAGGAGCCGGAAGAGGAGCTCGAAGGGGAGCTCCCGGCGGCCGAGGAAGATGAGGGCGAGCTGCCGCGGCTGCGGACGGCCGACGACGAGCAGCACGCCTACCGCGAGCTCGACATCCCGGACGACGTCAACGTGCTGGAAGGCTCTCCCGACGGCGCGCGGCGAGGCGTTGCCATCGTCGCCTCGCGGTTCAACGGGGAGATCACGAACAAGTTGCTGGAGACGGCGCTGGAGGAGCTGGACGAGTCAGGCGTGAGCCGGGAGGCGATCACGGTCATGCCCGTTCCCGGCGCGTTCGAGCTTCCCCTGGCGGCGATGGCCCTGGCCAAGACGCGCCGCTACGCGTGCGTGATCGCGCTCGGCTGTGTCGTTCGCGGCGAGACTCCGCACTTCGACTTCATCGCCGCGGAGGCGGCCAGCGGGCTCCAGCTGGCGGCGCTCGAAACGGGCGTGCCGGTCGCCTTCGGGGTCCTGACGGTAGACATGGTGGAGCAGGCGGAGGCGCGCGTGTCGAAGGGCGCCGAGGCCGTGCGGACGGCGCTCGAGATGGCCGACGCGTTCGCGCGGCTCCGCGCTTCCGCCGCTCGCTGACCCCTTCTGTCCCTGGGACATGACCCTCTGGGTGGCGGTCTGCGGTTGGCTCTCGGCTACACTCCCCGGCCGATGTCGAAGGTCTGCGCAGTCTGCGGCAAAAAGCCGGGTTTCGGCCACAACCGGAGCCACTCGATGGTGGCCACGAAGCGTCGGTTCAACCCGAACCTCCAGCGTGTGCGGGTCATGCTGAAGGGCAAGGCGACCCGCGCGTACGTCTGCACTCGCTGCCTCAAGGGCGGCAAGGTGCAGAAAGCCGTCTGAGCAGCAACTTCCAGCCTCCCACCGTGGTCTAATCCGGGCGTGGAGGCAGCTCCTTCGCTGTCGTCTTCGCTGGGACGCATCTCGATTTCCCACGAAGCGGTGGCTCACATCGTGGGACGGGTCGCGGCCGAGGCGTACGGCGTCGTCGCCATGGCGCCGCGGAACCCGCGCGAGAAGCTGCTCACCCGCGACCGCCTTCGCCAGGGGATCACCGTCGGCGGCAGCGCGGAGGCAGGCGTGACGATCGAGCTCAGCGTCGTGGTCGAGTACGGCCTCAATCTCGCGGAGGTCGCATCGACCTTGCGCAACCGCGTCCGCTACGAGGTCGAACGGCTGACCGGTCTGCGCGTGGCAGAGGTCGAGGTGCGTATCCAGGACGTGAAGCGGTCGGCATGAGGTGATCGTCACTCGCCTCCGGCTCGCTCCCGTGAGGGAAACCATGTTTCCCTCACGAGCTCCCTTCTTCAGGGATCGCCTCAGCACCCGCGCCGCTGAGATCGCCGCGTGCGCTGAGGAGAGAGCGGGGGGAAACCTCCCGGTTTCCCCTTATGCCCCTTCCCCTGCTCACCGACCGGAGATCGGTCGGTGAGCGATCTCGCACGCGTCCAGGAGCTCGCCCGTGGTGCGCTCGCCTCGCTCGAGCGCAACCGTCAGCGGATCGACGACCTGAACGTGTATCCCGTCCCGGACGGCGACACCGGCACGAATCTGACCATGACCGCACGCGCTGTGGTCGACGAGCTCGACAAGTCGAGCACCGAGGATCGCGCGGGGCTCGTCAAGGAAGTGACACGCGCTGCGTTGATGGGGGCGCGCGGAAACTCGGGTGTCATCCTTTCGCAGATCATTCGGGGAGCTGCGGAGGTGCTGGGAAGCGAAGCGACGATCGACGAACAGGTCGTCGCGCGTGCGTTCCAGGCTGCGCGGGACGCTGCCTACCGCGCGGTTCGGGAGCCCGTCGAGGGGACGATGCTGTCCGTCATCCGCGAAATCGCCGAGGAGAGCGAACAGGGAGCGTCCGGGATCCCGGCGCTCCTCCAGCGTCTCGTTCGGCGAGGCGAGGAGGCCGTCGCGCGCACTCCCGAGCAGCTGGCCGTTCTCCGCGAAGCGGGCGTCGTCGACGCGGGCGGCGCCGGGCTGCTGGAGATCGTGCGCGGTCTCGCGGCCACCGTCGCGGGCGAGCCCCTGCCGGAAGCTCCCGCGGAGCGTGAACAGCTGAGCGTCGCCGCCATCCATCAGGAGCTGTCGAGGTTCCGCTACTGCACGACGTTCGTGATCGAGGGAGACGGGCTGGACAGCGACGCGCTCGAGGACGAGTTCTTGCGGCTCGGCGACTCGCTGCTCGTCGTCGGCGATCCGGAAGCACTCAAGGTGCACGTCCACACCGACCACCCGGGGCGCGCGCTCGAGGTCGGCACGCGCGTGGGAGTGATCGACCGTGTGGAGATCGCGAACATGCACGAGCAAACGACCCAGCGCGAAGAACGCTTGCTCGAAGCGGTTCCGGACGCTCCGGCCGCCGCAAGCGGAGCCGTCGCGGTCGTCGCAGGCGAGGGCAACCGCAGGCTCTTCCAGAGCCTCGGCGCGACGAAGATCGTCGAGGGGGGACAGACGATGAACCCCTCCACGGCGGATCTCGTCGCCGCCATCGAAGCTACCGACGCAGACGAGATCGTCCTTCTCCCGAACAACTCCAATGTCATCCTCTCCGCCGAGCAGGCTGCGAGCCTGGCGGCGAAGCGGGTCGAGGTGATCCGGACCGAGTCGATCCCTGCCGGCCTGGCCGCCATGGTCGCTTTCGAGCCTGAGCGGCCGGCAGAAGAGAACGCGGCAGAGATGCACGAAGTCCTCGAAGGCGTGACAACCGGTGAGATCACGATCGCCTCGCGTGACGTCGAGCTGAACGGGCTCTCGGTTCGCAAGGGAGACTGGCTCGGCCTCGCAGACGGGGAGGCCCTCGTGCGCGGAACCGACTTCGAGGAGGTGGCCGCCGCGGTCGCCGACCGTCTGCTCGCCGAGCCGCGAGGAGTCTTGACCCTGCTGACCGGAGCCGAAGAGCCGACGCTCGACGACCTCGTCAAGCAGATCGAGGCTCGATATCCGGACGTGGAGGTCGACGTGCAGGCCGGCGGCCAGCCTCACTATCCGCTGCTCCTGTCGGCCGAATAGTCTGCTGCCGTGGCCGAGCCGATCCGCCTCGTCCTCGTCGAGGACAACCAGGTGTTCCGCGAGGCCCTCGAGCTCCTCCTCGGGCTGCAGTCGGACATCGAGGTCGTTGCTTCTGTCGGCGAAGGTTCGTCGGCTGCCGACGTAGTCCGCACGCACAAGCCCGACGTCGTCCTGATGGACTACCGGCTGCCGGGATTGGACGGCGTGCAGGCGACGCGCGCTGTGCGGGAGGCCTCGCCCGAGGTGGCGGTCGTCTGCCTGACCGCGTCCGCGAACCTGCGCGAGGTGGATGCTCTCTTCGAAGCCGGGGCGGTCGCTTGCCTCTCGAAGGACCAGGAACTCGACGAGATCGTCGCCGCCATCCGTGACGCAGCATAGGCCACACCTAACCGCGCAAAACACGGCGATCGTCCTCGACTCCACCGCGGACTTCCCGGAGGCCCCCGAGCGGTTTCCGAACTGGCGGGTCGTTCCCCTGTACGTTCTCTTCGGGGACGAGAGTTATCGCGACTACGTAGAGCTCTCGCCGGAAGCCTTCTACGCGAGGCTGCGTACTGCGGAGGAGCTGCCGACGACCTCCCAACCCACACCGGGGGACTTCCTTGCGACCTATCAAGCGCTCTCGGTCTACGAGCTGATCTACTCGCTACACCTTTCGTCCGCACTCTCCGGTACGTACCAGAGTGCGCATACCGCGGCAGCCGAGTTGGGTGGCCAGGTGCGCGTTGTCGATTCGGAGAGCGCGTCGGCTGCGATCGCGATGCTCGGTTTTGCGATCCAGCGGCGGCTCGAGCGCGGCACGACCGACGAGGAGATCGACACGCTGATCGCCCGCTTCAAGGAAAACGCGGGCTTGATCTTCACGGTCGACACGCTCGAGTTCCTCCGGCGCGGCGGCCGCATCGGCCGCGCGAGCGCCTGGGCCGGTCAGCTGCTGCACGTGAAGCCGATCCTCACGATCAAACGCGAGGTGATCCCGATCAAGCGCGTGCGCGGCAACCGGAAGGCGGTGCAGGAATTCGTCTCGGCGTTCACCTCGACGACCGAGGACGCATCATCACTGAAGGTCGGCATCGCGCATGCGGATGCGCCGGAGCGCGCGGAGCAGTTGCGGAAGATGGTGCGCGCCGAACGTCCTCGGGCCGAGATCGAGCTCGTCACGACGCTCGGCGCAGTCGTCGGGACGCATGCCGGCCCGGGCACCGTCGGCTTCTTCTGGTTCGATGACCGGGAGTGACGACCGTCACAGTGCGCCTGCCGGTTGGATTCGCCGGCGAAGCGGCCGGGGATTGGCCTCGCCCGCCCCTGTTCCCGAGGCCTGAGGCGCTCGAGCGAACGGTGGACGTTCTGCCCGGCGTCGGGCCGGCGGTGAAGAAGAAGCTCGAACGCCTTGGTCTGCACACCGTCGGCGATCTGCTCGCACACCGGCCGTTCCGCTACGAGGAGCCCGTGCCGGAGAGACGGATGGCCGATCTCCGTGCCGACGAGGAGGTCGCGATCGCCGGCGAAGTCCTGTCGGTGTCGAAGCGGCGCCGCGGCCGTCTGCAGATGCTGACCGCGCGAGTCAGCGACGGCAGCGCCACCATCTCGGCGACGTGGTTCAACCAGCCCTGGCTCGAGCGTCAGCTGCAGGCAGGAACGCGGGTGCGGTTACGAGGCAGGCAGGGTCGGTACGGGTTCGACGTGCGGAGCTTCGACATCGGCGACGGCGAAGCCACTGCGGATTTCGCGCCGGTCTATCCGGCCAGCGAGGAGATCACCCCGAAGAAGCTCCGCGAGCTCGTCGGCGCCGCGCTGCCGAGCTCGTTCGCCGATCCGCTGCTCGCGGAGCTGAAGGAACGCGAGCGGCTGCCCCAGCGCGCCGACGCGCTCTGGGCTCTGCACCGTCCGCGCTCGCTCGCGGAGGCGGAAGCGGGGCGAAGACGGCTCGCGTTCGACGAGCTGCTCCTCCTGCAGATTGCAATTGCGCGTCGGCGGCGGGAGCGTGAGGGAGAAGTCGCCCCCGCGCTCGGCGAGGCGGGCGACCTGCTGGCCCGGTACCGCGAGGTCCTCCCGTTTCGCTTCACCGCCCACCAGGAACGCGCGATCGCCGAGATCGACCGCGATCTGGCGCGAACGGTGCCGATGCAACGACTTCTGCAAGGGGATGTGGGCTCCGGGAAGACGGTCGTTGCGCTCTATGCACTCCTGCGCGCGGTCGAGGCAGGGCGCCAGGGCGCGTTGATGGCGCCGACGGAGACGCTTGCCGAGCAGCACTTCCTGACGCTCGAGGAACCGTGCCGCGCACTCGGTGTCACGTGCGCATTGCTGACGAGCTCGTCTCCCAGGCGCGAACGCGATCTTGCTCCGGAGGCGAGCCTGGTCGTGGGCACCCATGCGCTGATCCAGGAGGGCGTGCAGCTACCCGACCTCGCCGTCGCGGTGGTCGACGAGCAGCACCGCTTCGGCGTTGCGCAGAGAAAGGCTCTTGCGGAGGCGAGCGGCGCGATGGGGATCAACGGGACGCAGGCAGAGCCCACGTCCCTCTCAAGCGGCGGCGCAAGGGCTGCCGCGGGCGTGGAGCAGCGCAAGGCGCTTGCCGAGGGACGCTCGCCACACGTCTTGCACATGACCGCGACGCCCATCCCACGCACGCTCGCGCTCACCGTCTACGGCGACCTGGCCGTGTCCGAGATCGCCAAGCCGCCCGCTGAGCGCAAGCCGATCAAGACCGCCTGGGTGGCGGAGAACCGTATGGGTGAGGCGTACTCACGGCTCCGCAAGCATCTCGATGCCGGACGACAGGCCTACGTCGTCTGCCCGCTGATCGAGGAGTCGGAAACGAGTCAGGCGCGCGCAGCCGAGGTCGAGGCGGAACGGCTGCAACGCGCCGAGCTCAGGGGCTACCGCGTCGGTCTGCTGCACGGACGCTTGCGACCCGCCGAGCGGCGGGAGCTGATGGCGCGCTTCAAGGCGCGAGAGCTTGACGTGCTCGTCGCGACGACGGTGATCGAGGTCGGCGTGGACGTTCCGAACGCGACGATCATGATCGTCCAGGAGGCGGATCGGTTCGGACTCGCGCAGCTGCACCAGTTGCGGGGCCGCGTCGGGCGTGGGGCCGAGCAGTCGTACTGTCTTTTCATCTCGCGCGCGCGCGAGGACCTGACGGAGTCTGCGACCGCACGACTCGAGGCGCTCGTTCGCACGACGGACGGGTTCGAGCTCGCCGAGGTCGACCTCGACATTCGCGGCGGCGGGCAGCTCCTCGGAACGCGTCAATCCGGCCTGACGGATCTGAACTTCGCGCGGCTACGCGAAGATCGCGATCTGCTCGAACGCGCACGCAGCGTCGCCGACGAGCTCGTGGACACGCCGGGTCCCCTGGCGGACGAGGTCGACCGAGCCACGCAGGCCGCCGGGGACCTTGCCGGCGCGTAGTCCGTGTCTACGTACATGAACCGGCGGTTCGTGGTCGGCACCGCGTCCACGTCGCGCCCTCTTCGCATGAGGCCTGCTTCGTGATGACCGCCTGAGCCGCTTGACATGTGACCATCAGGTCACCTATCATGCGGCTTGTGACAGACGACGACCGTGTGTTCAAGGCGCTCGCCGACCCGACGCGGCGGTTCCTGCTCGACCGGCTCTTCACGCGTGACGGCCGCACGCTGACGGAGCTCGAGTCCGAGCTGGAGATGACCCGCTTCGGGGTCATGAAGCACCTTCGCCTGCTCGAGGATGCGGGGCTCGTCGTGACGCGGCGGTCCGGGAGGGAGAAGCTGCACTTCCTGAACCCGGTGCCGATCCGCTTGATCCACGACCGGTGGATCGACAAGTACACGGAGCGTCAGGTGTCGGCGCTCGCGAACCTCAAGCACCAACTGGAGGAAACGGCATGACGACGATGACGCAGATCCAGACCACGCAGGTGTACCAGGTCTTCATTCAGGCGAGCCCTGAGCAGATCTGGGAAGCGATCACGAAGCCGGAGTTCACCGAGAAGTACTTCTACGGCGCGCGGATCGAGCTGGCGGACGGCCGGCGCATCGCGCACGGCCCCGCCGGCGAGCTCTGGGGCGACGAGGCGGTCCTCGAGTCGGACCCGCCGCGGCGGCTCGTCCACGAGTGGCGCTCGCAGTACGACCCCGAGCTCGCGGCGGAAGAACCGAGCCGCGTGACCTGGGAGATCGAATTGCAGGACGGCGGAGTCAGCCTCCTCACCGTCGTGCACGATCAACTCGAAGGTGCGCCGAAGACGGCGGCCGGCGTGGCCGGTCCCGGCTGGATGCGGGTTCTCAGCGGCCTGAAGACGCTGCTGGAGACGGGCAAGCCGCTCACTTCGTAAAAGGACGAGGGCGGGACGGCGCGCCGCCGTCCCGCCCTAGACTCGCGCGCGTGCGGATCATCGCGGGCTCGCGCAAAGGTCACACCATCCAGGCGCCGAGAGGTCTCGAGACGCGCCCCACGTCCGATCGGGTGCGCGAGAACGTCTTCAACATCGTCGCACCCTGGGTCGAGGGCGCCCGGGTGCTCGATCTCTATGCCGGGTCCGGGGCGATGGGCCTCGAGGCGCTGTCGCGCGGCGCGCGATCGGCGGTGTTCGTCGAGTCCGATCGGGAGGCGGCACGCGCGATCGAGCGCAATCTCGAGAAACTCCGCCTGACGGGGGCGACGGTCGTCCGACTCGAAGCGAGCACCGGACTCGCGCAGGAAGCAGCGGCAGGCAGGAAGTACGATCTCGTGCTCGCCGACCCGCCCTATGCGATGAACGACTACGAGACACTCGCCCGCTATCTGCCCCGCGTCCTCGCCGACGACGGACTGCTGGTGTTCGAGTCCGCTGCGAGGACGGAGCCCGATCTTCCCGGTCTCGAGGTGCGCACGTCGCGCAAGTACGGCTCGACGCGCGTGACAGTGTTCGAGCACGAATGATCACCGCGATCGCACCCGGTTCGTACGATCCCGTGACCAACGGGCATATCGACGTGATCGGCCGCGCGGCCGGCATCTTCGACCGCGTCGTTATCGGAGTCGTCGGCAATCCCACGCACAAGACGCCGATGTTCTCGCTCGACGAACGCGTCGCCTTTCTACGCGATGCACTCGGGGACCTCGAGAACGTCGAGGTCGACGTCTTTTCGGAGCTCGTCGTCGACTTTGCGCACAAGTGGAACGCGAAGGTGATCGTCAAGGGTCTGCGCGTCATCTCGGACTTCGAATGGGAGTTCCAGATGAACCAGCTCAACCGGACGCTCGCGCCGGACGTGGAAACGGTCTACGTGATGGCGAGCCCTGCCGTCAGCTTCGTCTCGTCGAGCGGGGTGAAGGAGATCGCAGCCTTCGGCGGAAGGGTGGACGAGCTCGTCCCGCAGGCCGTTGCAAGGAGATTCGGAGAGCTCTTTCCCGACGCTCGCCCGGGAACCCCTGAAAATCCGCAAGAATAGATCGGAGAAAGTGCTGCGCATTTTCTCCGAGGAGGGTTAGTGACGTCGCTGCGCTCGTCAGACTTGAAACCGCCAACCGGTCGGCCTTCCGGGGCCTCCGGGGTAGACTCGGGAGACTGAATGGACGTCCTGGTACTCATCGACAAGCTCGACGACCTCGTGCACAACGCCAAGGCCGTGCCCCTCACCGACCAGGTTCGGATCGACCGGGAGGAGATCTACGACATCCTCGATCAGATGAGAGCGACCATTCCCGAGGAGATCAAGCAGGCGCGGTGGATCGTCAAGGAGCGGCAGGAGATGCTCGCCGAGGCCAAGCGCGAGACCGACCGACTGTTGGGCGAGGCGCGCGAGCAGGCTGTCCGCGAGGCATCGCAAACGGAGATCGTGAAGATCGCGGAGCGCCAGGCGCAGGACATCGTCGACGACGCTCGTCGCCAGGCGCGGGAGACGAGGCTCGAGATGGAGGACTGGGCCGACTCGATCCTCTCGACGCTCGAGGTGAACCTCGAGAAGTTCCTCACCGCTGTCAAACGGGGCCGCGAGCGGCTGCACGAGCGCTCGCAGGAGTCCGTGGTCGCCGGCGTCGCCGCCGGCGCTTCGGACGACTCTCAGCCTTACGCCTAGAAGATCAGGCCGCGACCGGCTGGCCCTCCAGCTCGCCGCAGACTGCCTGTGCCGTATCGGCGAACGCTTGCGCCGCGGGTGCGCGATAGCGGTCGCGATGCCACGCGATCGAGATACGTCGCGGCGGTAGCTTCGCGAGCTCGAGCAACCTGGTCGTGTCGTCCTCCGGATCCATCGTCAGCTGGGGAACGAGGGCGTTGCCGACACCCGAGGCGACCATGGCCTGGAGGGTCTGGTTGTGGTCCGACAGGAAGACGAAGCGCAGCGGCCGGCGGAAGCTCGTCTCCACCTGCTTGAGCGTGCGGCAATGCTTGTGCCCGATCAGGTCGAGCTCGGCGATCTCGCGGAGCGTCGGGGAGGTGTCGCGCTCGGCAAGCGCCGAGTCGGCGGCCACGACGAGCACGTAGGGGTCGCGCATGAGCTCGATCGCCTCGAAAGGACCGTCGGTCAACGGCAGGTCGGCGAAGGTGAGATCGAGCTGGCCCCGCTCGATCAGGCTCAGGAGTTCTTCGTCATCGGCGGATTCCGTCAGCGTCACTTTCACCTGAGGCCACGCGTCGAGGTACCTCCGCATCAGCTCCGGCAGGATTCGCTGGCCGACGCTCTGGTAAACGCCGACGCGGAGCGACCCCGCCTGGCCCTCGGTGAGCGCGGTCAGATCCGCCTGCGCAGCGGCGACCCGCGCCGCGATCGCATCCGCGTGGGTCAGCAGAAGCCGTCCGGCGTCCGTCAGCGACACGGGCTTGGGGCCACCCGGGCGGTCGACCAGCCGGTGGCCGACGATGCGCTCGAGCGCCGCGATCTGCTGGCTGACCGCTGACTGCGTATAGCCGAGAGCAGTTGCCGCCTTGCCGAAGGAGCCCTCGCGCGCGACGGCCTCCAGAGCGAGGAAGTGCCGTAATTCGACGCCCAACCAGCTATCAGATCCCATAATCGAACTTCATTGTAACTGGATTTGTCCTAATGGTACTGGGGTGCCGATCATGGAACGTATGACTGCCATCGTCGTCCTGGTCTTACTCGTCGCGATCGGACCTCTCGCCTTGTTCTTCGGAGCCGACTCACGGCTGCCCCGAGACCGCCGCTCGCTCTAGGCAGAGATGACAGCAGCGTTCGCACGCCGCTCGCCGGCAGCGGTGGCCGCCGCCCTGGCGACCGTCTATCTCGTCTGGGGCTCGACCTACCTGGCGATCCGCGTCACCGACCGGACAATGCCGCCGCTGCTGATGTCTTCCGTTCGCTTCCTGATCGCGGGCGCGGCCCTGTACGCGTTCGCCTCGCGTGGCCGCGCACGGCCGACCCTGCAGCAGTGGGGAGCTGCCGCAATCGTCGGTGCGGCATTGCTGCTCGTCGGCAACGGCGGGGTCGCATGGGCCGAGACCCGGCTCGAGTCCGGACTCGCTGCGCTGCTCGTGGCGATCATCCCCCTCTGGGTGGCGCTCATGGACCGCGCGTTCTTCGGCCGGCGGCTGTCGGCTCCGGCCGTCATGGGCCTGGTCGTGGGCTTTGGAGGAGTTGCGCTCCTCGTGCGGCCGGGCGGCGGCGGCGACGTCCTCGCGATGCTTGCCCTCGTCGGCACGACCGCCGCGTGGGCGGGGGGCTCCCTCTACGCACGCGGGGCTGCCTTGCCGGAAAGCCCGCTGCTGTCGGCGTCGATGCAGATGCTCTCCGCGAGCGTCTTCCTGGGTGTCGCCGGGCTCGCGACCGGCGAGGCTTCAGGAATCCATGGCGACTCGTTCGCCACCAAGCCCGTCCTTGCGTTCGGCTATCTCGTCCTCGTCGGTTCCCTCGTTGCGTTCTCGGCGTACGCCTGGCTGTTGAAGAACGTCCGGATCTCGATGGTCTCCACCTATGCGTTCGTCAATCCGGTGGTGGCGGTCGCTCTCGGCACGTTCTTTCTCAACGAGCACATCGGCTGGACGACCGTCACTGCCGGCGCGGCGATCGTCGTCGCAGTCGTATTGATCGTGACCGCCCGGCCGCCCGCGCAGAGGCGGCCTGCGAGCGAGGCGCGGGAGCCCCTCGAAGCCGCTGCTTAGATAGCCTCGCGGCGCTACCCTGGCTCCCGTGAGGAGCTTCAGTCTCAGGCAGGTCAAGCTCCGCTCGGGGGAGGAATACCGCGACGAGGTCGAGCTCGAGCTGGAGCCGTTCGAGCTCGGCGGCGAGCGCTATCTCCCGGTGCCCGACAAGGTTCCCGCCCAGCTCGTGATTCAGAAGGCGAGCACAGGCACCGTCTTCGAGCTCGGCTTCACGACGCGTCTGCACGGTCCGTGCTACCGCTGTCTGGGCGACGCAGTACTCGAGGTGCCGATCGCGGCGCGCGAGTACCAGGCGACGAATCCACCGGACGGCTCGGACGAGCTGCGTACTCCGTATCTGGTCGACGACAAGCTCGACCTGAGCGCCTGGGCCCGCGACGCGGTGGCGCTCGCACTGCCGGACAAGATCCTCTGCCGGTCCGACTGCGCGGGCCTCTGCCCGATGTGCGGCAAGAACCTGAACGACGAGCCGCACGAGCACGAGGACGAGCCGACGAGCTCCCGCTGGTCGGCGCTCGAAGCGCTGCGCGGAAAGCTGTAGGCCTAGTAGGCAGACGTCCAACCAGCCGGGAGCTCGAGACCGGTCCACGACGGATCGGGCCTCCACGACACCCACTCGTCTGACCACCCTCCACTGGTCCGCGTACGCGGGCGGGTGCTTCGCGCCGCTACACTCCCCCGTCTCATGGCCGTCCCGAAGAAGAAAACCTCGAAGGCCCGCCGCGACAAGCGCCGCGCGCAGCACAAGATCGAGGCTCCGCGCCTGAACGTCTGTCCGCAGTGCGGCCGCCCGAAGCGCCCGCATCGCGTGTGCCCGACGTGCCACACCTACCGCGGCCGCGACGTCGAGCCGCTTCGCACCCCAGTCCCGTAGGCCCATGATCCGCGTGGCGGTCGACGCCATGGGGGCGGACCGAGGACCGGAGGAGATCGTCGCGGGCGCGCTCGCTGCCGCGTCAGAGACGGTCGAGCCGATCCTCGTCGGACCGACGGGACTCGAAACGAAGGGGCTCTCGCTGCTCGAGGCGGCCGACGTGGTCGCGATGGACGAGAAGCCGGCCGAGGCGGTCCGCTCCAAGCCGAACAGCTCCCTCGTCGTCGCCTGCCGGGCCGTCGCCGAGGGCAAGGCCGACGCCGTCGTCTCTGCCGGGAACACGGGGGCGATGCTCGCGGCGTGTCTACTCGAGCTGCGCCGGATCGCGGGTGTTCGCCGACCGGCGATCGCCGTGACGATTCCCGCACGCCGCGGGCCCTCGGTCCTCCTCGACTCGGGCGCAAACGCCGACGCCCGGCCGGAGGATCTCGTGCAGTTCGCCCACATGGGAGCGGTCTTCGCGGAAGAGATTCTGGACGTCCGCGATCCGAAGATCCGGCTCCTGTCGATCGGTGAGGAAGAGGAGAAGGGAAATCAGCTCACGCTCGAGGCGCACGAGCTCCTCCAGGCGAGTGACCTGAACTTCGCGGGCAACACCGAAGGTCGGGACCTGCTCGCGGGTGCGGCCGACGTGATCGTGACCGACGGCTTCACCGGGAACGTCGTGCTGAAGCTGCTCGAGGGCACGATCAAGAACCTGCTCGAGGCGTTCCGCGAGGAGATCACGGCCTCGCTCCGCGGGAAGATCGGCGGCCTGCTCATCCGTCCGGGGGCGCGGCGGCTCCGCGAGCGCCTCGACCCGGACACGTACGGCGGCGCCTACCTGCTCGGACTGCGCGGTCTGGCCGTGATCGCGCACGGCAACTCCTCCCAGCGCGCGATCGCGAACGCTGTCCGGCTCGCCGCCCGGGGGGTCGAACACGATGTCGTCGGGCGGCTTGCTCAGCGAATCGACGCGACCGTGTTAGCATCCCGCCCCTCTACGACTCCGACCCCAACGTGAGGTGACATGGCAGCGTCCCGCGAGGAAGTCTTCGAGCGCGTCAAGGAAGTGCTGACCGAGCAGCTCGGTGTAGACGAAGGCGACATCAACGAAGAGGCCTCCTTCCAGGAAGATCTCGATGCGGACTCGCTCGACCTTGTCGAGCTGATCATGGAGCTCGAGGATCAGTTCGGAATCAAGATCTCCGACGAGGACGCACAGAAGATCCAGACCGTCGGCCAGGCCGTCGACTACGTCGCCTCGCACCAGTAGCGCTCCCTCCGGGGACACCGCCCGGCTCCGGAAGCTGATCGAGGAGCTACCCGAGGCACGGGCCGAGCTGGTCTACACGCACGCATCCTGGGCGAGCGAGCGCGCCGCGTCGTACGAGCGGCTCGAGTTCCTGGGCGACAGCGTGCTCGAGCTCGCGATCGCACGTGAGCTCTTCGAGCGCTACCCGGAGTTCACCGAGGGACGACTGGCGAAGATTCGCTCGCACGTCGTCTCCCGCGCAAGCTGCGCCGTGGTCTCCCGGCACCTCGACCTCGGTAGCCAACTCGCCCGACGCGGGGCCAACATCCCGGATGACGAGCTCGAGCGCCTGTCACGGAATCGCAACGTTCTGGCGGCCCTGCTCGAGGCCGCGCTCGCCGCCCTGTTCCTCGAGCACGGCTTCGAGAAGATCGAGCAACCGATTGTCGACGCCTTTTCCGGGCGGATCGATTACGCGCTCAACAGCCACGTGGACTACAAGACGGAGCTCCAGGAGGCACTGGCCCGCCGGGCCCAGTCCGTGACCTACTCCGTGCTCGAGGTCGGCGGGCCGCCGCATGACCGCCGGTTCACCTGCGCGGCGGTGATCGACGGCGAGGAGATGGGGGTCGGATCGGGCGAATCCAAGAAGGCCGCCGAGCAGGAGGCCGCAAAGGGGGCGCTCGCCCGGCTCGGCCCGCGCGAAAGCTGACGCTTTCGCACGGATAGAGGGACGCCGCTCATCGCGGGAAACGTGCGCGGGCAGAGCCCGCGCACTCTTACCTGTGCTGGTGCTGGGCGGTTGTTCCCTACCGTGCGGCCACGGGCGCTTCGCGTCCGCGTCCGCATGACGTCGCCTCCGCCTAAGCCCGGCTTCGCCTGGTCTTAGTCTGCGGCCTTGATGTTTGCCGGTGCACGCGCGGTCAGCCGAGGCTAAGCGCTTTGGCTCGGAGGGGGCGTCCGTGGTCCTCGCTAGGTTTCCCAGACATGCACCTGCGCGCGATAAAGCTGCGCGGCTTCAAGTCGTTCCCCGAACCGGTCGAGATTCGCCTCGAGCCGGGCGTCGCCGTCGTCGTTGGTCCGAACGGATCGGGGAAGTCGAACGTCTCCGACGCGATCGTCTGGGCGGCCGGCTCGCTCGCTCCGTCCGAGCTGCGCGCCGAGAAACCCGATGACGTGCTCTTTGCGGGCGGGACCAGCCGGACGGCCGAGGACTTCTGCGAGGTCGAGCTGCTCTTCGACAACCCCGACGACGATGGACCGCTCCCGTACTCCGACCTCTCGGTCGCGCGGCGCCTCCATCGGGGCGGGGAGGGCCAATACCTGCTCAACCGAACCGCCGTTCGCCGTCTCGACCTCGTCGAGTTGCTCGCCGACCTCGGTCTCGGCGGCGGGATGCACTCGATCATCGGCCAGGGCCGGGTCGAGGAGATCCTCGGCTCGAAGCCGGAGGAGCGCCGCGAGCTGCTCGAGGAAGCGGCGGGGCTGGGACGATTCAAGAAACGCAAGCATCGCGCCGAGCTGAAGCTCGCGCGCGTCGGCATCCAGGTCGAGCGCGCCCGCGACGTCGAGGCCGAGGTGAAGAAGCGTCTGCGGCCGCTCGCGCTGCAGGCAACGGCCGCCGAGCGCGCGGAGAAGCTGCGCGGCGAGATCGCATCGCTGCGAGCGCGCGTCGCGGAGCTCGACCTGCAGGAGCTGCGTGAGCGACTCGACGATGGCGACGGACGGCGGACAGCAGCGGTGCTGGCGCGCAAGGACGCCGACAAGCGGCTCGACTCCTTGCTCGAGGAGCGGCGCCGCGCAGAGGAAGAGCTCGCCGACGCCGCCGGACGCCGCGAGGAGGCGACCGCGACTCTCTACCGGCTGCGCAGCGCACGCGAGCGGCTGGAGCTGCGTCGCGAGAGTGCGGAGGCGTTGCTCGAACGGCTGCGGGCGGAGCTCGCACGCCCGCGGCGCGTCCTCGACGCCCGTGTGCGTGCGGAACGGGAGGCGCTGCGTGAGCAAGCGCGCGTCGCCGGGGAACGTCTGCAGACCCTCGAACGCGCCCTCGCCGAGCGCGAGGGCTTGCCGCCGGCAGCGCGGGCGCTCGCCGAGGAGGGCGAGCGGCTGGCGTTGTCTCTCCTGGAGGTCGAACCCGGACAGGAGCGCGCGGTCGCGGCGGCGCTGGGTCATCGTGCCCCGGCGCTCGTCGCCGACGATGCACGCGCGGCACTGGCGCTCGCCGAACGCGCGCGCGCCGCCGGGCTCGGCACCGTCGTCGTCCTGACGCGCGACCCGGCGGACCTCGTTCGCGAGTTGCCCGTGGTCGTGAAGGAGGAGTTGCTGCGCTCGCCGGTGGCGGCGGTGACCCCGGAGGGTTTCGGCTACGACCCGCAGCGCGGGGAGCTCTGGTTCGCCGGCGAGACCGCCGAGGCGGTGTGGCTCGAGCTGGACGCCCGCCGCCGGGGGCTCGCCGCCGAGGTGGACGAGCTCGAGGCGCGGGCCGCGGCGCCGATCCCCCCGGACGCGTACTCGGCAGCACGCGATCCACTGACCGTGACGCTCGCGAGGCTTGCCGCGCGACTCGTCGAGACGCTCGACGGTATCGCCGACGATCGCTTCGAGGCGCCGCTCCGAGCGCGCGCCGATGCGAGCGGCTCGCGCACCGGCGCGCTTGCCGAGGAGTTGCGCAGGCTCGGGGCCGCGGAGGTCGATGCACGGCGTGCAGCCGCCGAAGCGGGCGAACGGCTGAGCGCCGTCGACGTCGAGCGAGCGCGGATCGAGGCCGAAGCCGACGAGGCGCGTCGCCGGCTCGAGGGCGCGGCCGCCGCACCGGCCGAGGGCGACGATCGTGACGAGCTCGCCGAGCGGATCGAGCGCCTCGAGCGTCGGCGGGAGTCGCTCGGTCAGGTGAATCCACTGGCAAAGGAGGAGTACGAGCAGGAGAAGGAGCGGCTGCACGAGCTCTCGACCCAGCGCGCCGATCTGGAAGCGAGCCTCGAGGAGCTCGAGACACTGCGCGACGACCTTGCACGCACGGTCGAGCAGCGGTTCGCAGAGACGTTCGTGGCCGTGCAACAGAACTTCGCCGAGGTGGCCTCCACGCTCTTCCCGGGTGGGGAGGGACACCTGCGCCTGACCGATCCCGAAGACGAGGAGGCCCAGCCGGGTATCGAGGTCGAGCTCCGTCCCGCCGGCAAGAAGGTGACGCGCCTGTCGCTGCTCTCCGGCGGCGAGAAGGCACTCGGGGCGATCTCGTTCCTGTTCGCGCTCTTCCTCGCGCGCCCATGTCCGTTCTATTTGCTCGACGAGGTCGAGGCCGCGCTCGACGACACGAACATCGGCCGCTTCGTCGAGTTGCTGCGCCGCTACTCCGACCGCGCCCAGTTCATCGTCATCACCCACCAGAAGAGGACGATGGAGGCCGCGGATATCCTCTACGGCGTGACGATGGGCGCCGACGGAGTCTCGCAGATCGTTTCCCGGCGCCTGCCACGCGAGCAGGCCGCCGCGCTTGCCTCGTAGCTGGGCCGAGCTGCTCGGAGAAGAGGGCGCGCGGCCGGAACCGGAGGCCGAGCGCGCCGGGTTGTTCTCCCGTCTACGCGACTCGCTCTCGAAGAGTCGTCAGGCGCTCACCGCCGAGCTGGCGTCGGCGGCATTCGATCCTGGCGACGACGCAGCGTGGGAGCGGCTCGAGGAAGCTCTGATTCGCGCGGACGTCGGCGTGCCGGCAACCGCTGAGCTCGTGCAGAGGCTCGAGGCCCGGCAGAATCTCACCGAACTCAACGCCGCACTCACCGAGGAGATCGCGAGCCTGCTCGGCGAACCCGCGACGCTCGACGTGCAGGCCGACCCGAGCGTGCTGCTCGTCGTCGGCGTAAACGGCACCGGTAAGACGACCACGATCGGCAAGCTGGCGGAGCGCTTGCGCCAGCACGGTCACTCAGTCGTGCTCGGAGCCGCGGACACGTTCCGCGCGGCGGCCGAGGAGCAACTCGAGATCTGGGCCGAGCGTTCGAACGCGGAGTTCGTGGGCGCCGAGCGTGGGGCGGACCCCGCCTCCGTGGCCTTCGACGCGATCGAACGCGCGATGCGGGACGGGCGCGACGTCGTCATCGTCGACACGGCCGGCCGTCTCCACACGCAGACGAATCTGATGCAGGAGCTGGCCAAGGTGCGACGGGTGATCGAGGGGAAGCTGCCGGGTGCGCCGCACGAGACGCTTCTCGTCGTCGACGCCACCACAGGGCAGAACGGTCTGCAACAGGCCCGCCTCTTCGGCGAGGCCGTCGGCGTCTCGGGCGTCGCGCTCACGAAGCTCGACGGCAGCGCGAAAGGCGGCATCGCGGTCGCGATCGCGCACGAGCTCGGCTTGCCGGTCAAGCTGATCGGCGTGGGCGAACAGCTCGAGGATCTCAGGCCGTTCGACCCGCAGGACTTCGCACGGGCGCTCGTCGCGGGTTAATCTCGGCGCCTGTGCCCTCGGCGGAGAACAGCATCGTCATCGACAGAGCCCGCTCTGAGGTCTTCGCCTTCGTGGCGAACCACGAGAACGACAAGGTCTGGCGCCCTGGAGTGCTAGACATCGAGCGTGCATCGGGCGAAGGACGCGGCGCGGTATACCGACAGGGGATCAAAGGTCCGATGGGACGCCGCATTCCCGCGGACTTCGAGGTGACCGCCTACGAAAAGGACTCACATGTCGCCTTCCGCACACTCGGCGGCCCGGTTCGTCCGGAGGGCAGCTACCGGTTCGAGGATGCCGACGGCGGCACCCGTGTGACCTTCGCACTCAATGCAGGATTGCGCGGACCGCAGAAACTCATGACGCCGATGGTGCGACGCTCGATGAGCTCCCAGGTCGGAGCCCTCGAGAACCTGAAGCGGGTCCTCGAGAGTTAACGCTCGATTCCGAACGCGATGTTGACCGTCGTTCGATAGACGCTGATCCGGTCGTTTTCGACCTCTGCGCTCATCGAGACGACCTGCGCCCCGCTGATGCCGCGCAGCGTCTTCGCCGCTTCCTGGACGGCCGCGTCCGCGGCCTTCGCGAAACTCTCCGGGGACGAGCCGATGATCGTCACGACCTTCGCTACGTCTGACATGCGGGCCTCCTTGGGTGGTCTTAGCCGTGCGGGATGATGACCACCGCATACCCGCTGAGTGGATTGTCACCCCGGATGTAAATGTCCTTGACGCGGAAAACTCGGTGGCCGGCCGCCTTGCCCTTCTCGTACGCATCGTTGAGCGCTGCCTTCAGGTCGTCGCCTTCCCCGGTATAGCCCTGTTCGTCGGCGAGGACGTTGCGCAAGATCGATGCTGAATCAGACTCGTTCTGCACCGCAGTTTCCTCCTTCTCTCGAATGACCCGCCGACACTAACGCGGGAAGGCGGGGACCGCGAGTGCCGGATCAGCGGACGCGGTCGCCCAGCGCCGCTGCGGCCTTCGCCTCTGAGACGAGGTTGCCCTTCCGCTCGAACGCTTGCCGGGCGCGTTCGACGAGCGGCGCCGCCGCTTCGGTGTCGCCGGCGAGGCTGCGAACCTCCGCCAGACCGAGGAGCATGTTTCCGTGGAGATCGAGGAAGTCGGTCCCTTCGGCGAGTAAGGCCGCTTCTTCCGCGAGCAGTTCAGCGCCGGCAGGATCGCCGGTCTGCGCCAACGCGGCCGCGCGCGCGCTTCGCCAGACGGCCTGAGGCACGATGTCGGCTGCCGCGGCCGTGTGCTCACTGATCTCTGTGAAATGGATCGCATCCGTGTACTTGCCTTGTTCCACCAATGCCTGGGCGAGGAAAGCGGCGAGTGTGGACCGGGTCCCGAGCTCGCCCATCTCCTCGAGAGCGTCGTAACCCCAGCGCAGCTCCCGCACAGCGGCCGCTGGATCCCCGGCGAGCAACTCGATCGAGCCGGAAGCGAACGAATGGACACCGGCGAGCATGTAGCGCAGACCGAGCTCCTCGTAGATCGCCCGCGCCTCCTTGGCAAGAGCGCGCGCTTCCTCGAACTGGCCCTGCATCGCGTGTAGCCCTGAAAGCGTGCTGGCGATTCCGGCCCGCACCTCCACGTCGTCACGCACGCTCTCACTCAGTTCCTCGCAGCGCCTGATCGCTTCCGGTACCGGCGTCGGTCCGTACGCGAGTCCCTGCGCCAGCAGTCCGATGATGGTCGACACGTCGCGGGAATCCTCAGCGCGCTTCGCGTGGGCCAGAGCGCGCTCGAGTGCCGCGCTTCGTGCTGCCCAGCGGCCCGCGATGGCGTCCGCCTCGCTTCGCAACCACCATGCCTTCGCGAGCCCCAGCTCGTCCTGCAGCTCTTCCAGCAAGGGGATGGCGGACTCGGCGACCCGGATGATCTCCTCGGTCGAGCTTTCCGGATTCGTGAACGTCCGGAAGAACTCGCGCTCGATCAGCGTCCGGAGCTCGAGCTTTTTGTCGCCGGCCGCGGCGGCCCCGGCGAGCGCCTCGCTGAGCACGGCATCGGCTCGACTGAAGTCTCCGGTTTTCATCAGGGCGCTGCCGAGCTGAGGCAGGGCCCTGACCCGGATCGGGTTTTCCTCGCCGAGGAGCGTCGAGGCGCGGGCGAGCAGGTTGACCGCGGCCGGCATGTCATGCCGCGCGAAGGCGCGCTCCCCAGCCTGAGCGAGCAGCACTCCCGCGCGGTCCGCGAGGGCGCGGGCCGGTTCGTCGAGAGCGCCGAGCTCTTGCCGGTAATGGACCGCCTGCTCGTAGTGGTAGCCGACGATCTCGTCGAGGTCGCCGGCTCGGCCTGCAGTGGTCCTCGCGGCCCAGTCCGCGAAGCGCTCGTGCAGTCGCGCCCGGCGTTCCTTCGGAATGCCCGCGTAGGCGGCGTCACGGATCAGAGCGTGCCGGAACCTGTAGGCATCCTCGCGGCCGGGTCGAGGCGTGAGCAGATCCCTTCGCGCCAAGCTGAGCAGGCGCGCGTCCATCTCGGAGCGGTCCGCCTCCTCCAGGAGCTGCAGGACCGCGCTGCGGCCGAACTCCTTTCCAGCGACCGCCGCCCGTTCGAGCACTGCGCGCTCCTCCGGCGGAAGCCGGTCGAGACGCGCGGCGAGGAGAGCATGGATGGTCGGCGGGATCGCGTCGACCGCGCCGCCCTCGGCGAGCATCGCCGCCATCTGTTCCACGTACAGCGGATTGCCCTCGGCTGCCTCGGCGATGCGCGCCCGCGCCGCCGGGTCGAGCGGCCATTCCTGTGCGATCTCCTCGAGCAACTGCGCCAGCTCCGCGTCCGTAAGCGGACCGAGAACGACCTCGGTCGCGTTCGCAACCGACAGCCAGCCGTGTCGATCCTCGACTAGGTCGGGTCGCGCCAAGCACAGGAGCAGCACAGGCGCGTCGTGCGTCCAGCCGGCGAGGTACTCGAGGAGATCGAGCAGCGTCGGCGCCGCCCAGTGGATGTCTTCGAACATGACGACGACGGGCTGCTCGCGGGCGAGCTCCTCGAACAGCCGACGCACCGCCCAGAACATCTCGCTGCCGGGCGCAAGCTTGCTCGTCGACCCGATCGCGCTCAGAACGCGCTCCGCGACGAGGTCCGCGTCTTCCGTGCCGGCGAGGATCTCGCGCACGCCCTCCTCGGAACCGAGTGCCCCGATGATCTGCACCAGAGGCCAGAACGTGATCCCGTCGCCGTAGGGCAGGCAGCGCCCGCTCACCGCGCGCGCCTGATCCCGCAGACCCGCGCACAGCTCGGCGGCGAGTCGGGACTTGCCGATTCCGGCCGGGCCGACGAGGGTAACGAGCTGGCAGGAACGTTCCGCCGCGACGGTTGCGAAGATCTCCCTGAGCCTGCGCAGCTCTCCTTCCCTTCCGACGAGCGGAGCATCGAGACGCCGGGCGTATGCGGGTGCGCCCTCGATGACGCCGAGAACGTTCCACGCAACCACAGGGCCGCTCTTTCCCTTCACGGTGAGCTCGTCTCGCGGTTCGAGCAAGGCGGCGTTTGCGACCAGGCGTCGTGTGTTCTCGCCGAGCAGAATCTCCCCGGTGCGCGCCGCTTCCTCGAGCCGCTTCGCGACATTGACCGGATCTCCCGTGACGAGCATCTGCCCGCCCGTCCCGTCGCCTGCGACCACCTCGCCGGTGTTGAGGCCCACGCGGATGCCGATGTGGACGCCGAGCTCGTGGCCGAGCTCGTCGTTCAGCCTCGCGAGCGCCACTCGCAGCTCGGTCGCCGCGCGGACCGCGCGCAAGGCGTCGTCCTCGTGGAGCTCGGGGATGCCGAACACCGCCATCACCGCGTCGCCGATGAACTTCTCGACCGTCCCGCCGTGGCGCTCCAGCACCTCGGACATGCGCTCGAACCAGCGGGACATCACCTGCCGGAGCGACTCCGGGTCGAGGCGTTCCCCGAGCGGCGTGGAGTCGGCGACGTCGGCGAAGAGGACGGTGACCGTTCTCCGGCTTACGGCCATGTCCTGAGTGTAGGACTCGGCCTCGCGGGCGACTAGATCAGGTCCCTGGTCGCCGCTAGCCGAAGGCCGCGCGCATCCGCTCGAACAGGCCCTTTTCGCCCGGGGTCGCATCCTTGCGGATCAGCTCGTCCGCTTGCACGCCGACGAGGAAGACGATCGCGGCAACGTTGATGTACGTGGTGAGGACGAGGATCGTCACGAACGTTCCCGAGGCCGACCTGAAGGACGCGATCGAGGCGACGTAGACACGGAAGATCACGGACATGACCACCCACGACAGCACGATGAAGGCGCTGCCGATCGAGACCCAGCGCTCGGGCCGCGGCTCCGCGGGAGCGAAGCGCACGAGGGCGTTGACGGCGAGCCCGAGCAGCACGATCGCGACGAGCCAGCGACCGGCGCTGAGCAGGGCCTCGAGCGAGCCGCCGGCGTGCTTGGCGAGCGTGAGCACGAGGATCGCCGCGAGGAAGCAGCAGCCGATCACGATGGCGATCCCCACCGAGCTGCCGAGACGTCGCCACATCCCACGCGGGTCTCTCTTCGTCTCGTAGATCTGATTCAGTGCGCCGCTGACCGCCCGCACCGAGCCCGACACCTCCCAGACGGTGATCACGATCCCGAACGTGAGTAGACCGACCGTCGCGTGCGTGAGGATCTTCTCGGCGGCGTAATCGACTGCGCCGAAGGTCGGCTTCGGCAGGCGGTCCTTGATCCCCGTGCTGATCTGCTTCTTCCAGATGCTGGACTCGTCGAGCGCGCCGAGCACGCCGAGGAGGAGCAACGTCAGGGGCACGAGTGCGACGAGCGCCTGGAATGCGATCGCGCTCGACCAGGTCAGCAGGTTGTGCTCGGCGAAGCACTCTCGCCAGGTATCGACGAAGGCGCGAGCGCCGCGCTTCGCGCGTTGGCGCTGTCTCGGCATGCGGGAGGGCTACCCGGCGGCGCGCTTCCGGAATCGGCGCAGCGTCGCCGTCTGACCGGCGTGCCAGTCCAGCCGGAGCTTCCGGAACCCCTCGTCCGCCTCGTCGATCAAACGGTCGTCGTCGCGGGTAATGCCGAGCGCGCGGCTCATGAAGGGCGCGAGGTAACCGTTGGGCGACAGAAGTTGCTCGTCGTGAATCGACTGCTCGTCTCCGATCACCGCCAGCACGTCGAGTCGGACCGCGGCCGCGGGTAGCGCAAACCACGATTGGCGCCGAAACCACTCGACGTCCGGGAGGAACTCCCGGAGAGCTGCGACGTCTCCGCGAGCGAGCGCGAGACGCGCACGTGGACCGCTGAAGACGATCCCGTAGCCCGTGGCCTCGAGCTCGTCGGCCTGTCTTTCCAGCGCGCGGCTGCGTTCGGAGTCGCCTTCCAGCTCCGCCGCGACGGCGCAGAGCAACAGGGAGCGCGCGTTGCGGACACAGGGAGTTGCGCGATTCTCTGCGACGGTCTCCTGCGTGCGCGGTTCGAGCTCGTTGATCCGGCCCCAGTTGCCGGCGAGCTCCTCCACCTCGAGCAGACATGCGACGCCATGGAGGCGATGGTGGGGCGTCAAGTTCGCAACGAGCTCGTCGTTTTCAGCCGCAAGGCGACGGGCCTCGCGTAGCCGCCCGATTGCGACGCACGTCGGGACGACCGAGATGTGCATGTCATGGATGTGATCGGGATCGGTGAGCTCTCCGAGCAGGTCGAAGCGCCGCGTTTCCCAGGTGTGCGCCGTCTCGAACTGGCCGACGCGAAACGCCGCGACCGCTCGTGCATCCCAACTGTAGGAGCGAAGCTCGAGGTCGCCCAGCAGCTCGGCCAGGGCGCTGGCCTCGATCACGGCTTCGGGATCATCATCGAGACCCCAGTAGATGCGTCCGAGGAGCCCCTTCACATGCGTCGCGCTGCCAGTTTTGGCGCCGGCGATCGCCTGTGACGTCCATTCCTCCATCAGCTCGCCTGGGGGCCGGTGCTGCCACATCCCGCTCCTGCTTGCCGTCTGGAACGCCAGGTCGGCATAGACCTCCGCACGTTCCTCCGCATCTTCGCCGAGCTCCAGCGCGCGGTCCATCGCCTCGATGAAGGCGTCTCCGTCGAATTGCAAGGCGTGCGCCCTGCCGATCCGACGCCAGAGCCGCGCCCGCTCCTGTCGGTCGGGCTCCAGGTCGGCGGCACGCTCGAGGAGGGCGACACCGTCCTTGATCTCGTAGCGCGAGATCGCGGCCTCCGCTGCTCGGCGGAGCCAGAGGCCGGCTTTCGCCTGCAGGCGTTGCAACTCTTCGCCCGCGTCAGGCCAGGCGACGTCGACATCATCGGGCCGCACTGCCTCGGCGTAGTGATGCGCGAGCAGCGAGGCATGCTCGTCGCGCCCCGCGCCCACCCGCTCGATCCATTCGCCGAACTCAGCATGCAGCCGTGCACGCCTCGCCTTCGTGAGGCTCCCGTACGCGACCTCTCGGGTGAGAGCATGCTTGAAGACGTATTCCACCTCACCTCCCAGCGAGGAGCTGCTCCGTCTCCGGATCAGGTCGCGGCTCTCGAGGAGATGGAGATCCGGCTCCAGCCCTGGCACCAGCTCGTAGACCGGACCCGTCCAGAAGACGCGTCCGATTACTGCAGCCGCCTGAAGCGCCGCCTTGTCGGCTTCGGTCAGAAGATCGATGCGCGCGGCAAGCACCGCCTGGACCGAGTCCGGGATCTCGAATCCAGGCGGAAGCTCGTTCGCGTGCCACCCGCCGTTGACCCGTTCGAGCAGACCCGCGTCGATGAGGCTGCCGAGCACTTCCTCGACGAAGAACGGGTTCCCCTCGGAACGCTCGACGACGAGCCTTCGCACGTGTGGCGGGAAGTCCCCGCCGAGCAAGGAGTCGACGAGAGACGCGGCGGATTCTGCGGCCAATGGCTCGAGCGAAATCGTCTCGGTATCGACTCGGCCGCTCCAGGCCGACCGCTTCTCGACGAAGTCGGGCCGCGCTGTCGCGATCAGGACGAGCGGCCCCTGCACGTCTCGGCCCAATCGCTCCACGAGGTCGAGCAGAGGCTGTTCCGCCCAGTGAACGTCCTCGACGAGGACCACCAGGGGCCGTTGGGATGCAAGCTCCGAGAGGAACTCGACCCAGGTCGCGTGGAGTCGATCCCGCGCTGCCAGCGGATGCAGGTCGCCGGCGACATCGAGCCCGAGCGTGAGGCCGAGGATCTCTCGCTCCCCGAGCGCACTTCGCACTCTTTCGGGCGAGTCGTTCTCGAAAATTCCCAGATGCTCCTTGAGCAGCTCGGCGAAGGGCCAGTAGGTGATTCCCTTGCCGTAAGCGAGGCACCGTCCCGTGCGCAGCATGGGTTGAGGC
>VAWR01000141.1 GCA_005885245.1 Actinomycetota bacterium
ACGAGCACCGGTTGCGTGCCTGCGACGGCTCTATCGAAGGCTGCGTGAAGCCGGGCGAGCTCCTCGTCTCGGCCGACGAACGCGCGCGCAAGCCCGCCGACACCTCGCGTCCGCATGAGCGAGAGCGCTCGCACGACCTTGCGGCAGACCACGCCCGCGGTCTTTCCCTTCGCCTCGACCGTGGACGGCTCTGCGAACTC